>JANYHZ010000187.1 GCA_025362135.1 Betaproteobacteria bacterium
TGCGTCAGTGCGCCCAGCGCGCGCGCGGGCGCGGCGAAACCCGCCAATAGAGTCTGATACGCAACCAGCTCGCCGACCGACATCTGGCCGTCCATGATTCGCAGTGATCCGAGCGCCAGAATGGCCAGGTGTACGACCAGACCCAGGAGGCCGGGCACTTGGCCAAGCGTCAGGCCGATGCCCTGCGCCTTGACGGACGAATTGACCAACTGCGTCTGCAAGGCAATCCATTTTGAAAACAGCCCCCATTCCTGTCCGGCGGCCTTGATTGTTTCGATGTTGCTGAGGCCGTTGATAGAGGCACCCGACAGTCTTCCTGCCTGTACCGAGATCTGCTGGGATAATTCTGCCGTACGCGCAGCAATCGTGCGCCACACGAGCAACTCCAGTGCCACGGCCGTGAGCGCAATGAGTGTCAGTTGCGGAGAGTAATAAAACATCGCGAACAGAAAAAAATTCGCGGTCAGCAAGTTCAGCAATACCTGACTGAGTTCACTCGAAAGTGTGCTGGCCACCCGTTCGTTCAAGCCGACCCGCGAGGCGATTTCGCCCGCCGAACGCTGCGTGAAAAACTCCGCCGGTAGCCGAAGCGTGTGCCAGAAGAAATGGCTCGACAAGTCCAGCGCCGTCTTCGCGTGGGTACGGCTCAGATAGCGGGCTTGAAGCCAGGAGAGTGCCGCGCGTACCAGCGCCGTGAGCGCCATGCCCACGAGCAATGGCATCACCATGTTGTCGGCGTGGGCCACAAGTACCTGGTCAATGAAGCGGCTCGATAGCAGCGGCAATGCGACACCGGGCAAGACCAGTAACAATCCAAGCAGCACCAAAACCGCCAGCGCGCCCCTCATCCCCGAAAAATACTGTTGAAGTGAACGGACAACGGATGGGCCGCTGCCCATCGGCTGAAACTCTGGACCACGTTCGAAGGCAAGCACGATGCCGGTAAAGCTTCGATCAAATTCTTCCGCATCGACCACTCGTCGTCCCTGCGCCGGATCATTCAAGTGCGCTTTGCCGTTCTTGAATCCCTCTATTACGACATAGTGATTGAAGTTCCAGAAGACGATGGCGGGTAGTGTGAGCGAGCCGACCTCTGTTGGTTCCTTGCGATAGCCTTTCGCGAGCAGGCCATGGAGGCGGGCGGCGCGCAGCAGATTGCTCGCTTTGGTTCCGTCGCGACTGACCCCGCATTCGACGCGAAGCCGTTCCAGGGGCACGTGGCGGCCGTAATAAGCCAGAATCATCGCCAGCGAGGCGGCACCACATTCCACCGTCTCCAGTTGCAGGATGGTCGGGGTGCGGTGAACGCGAGTGTTGGCAGATCTTGAGGGGGGGATGCTATTGAGCACGGCTGCCGTCACAGCGCGCTCGCAATCCAGGCGGCGTATGTCAACACCAGCGCGACAAGTGCGGGTAACGCAATCCGTACCCAGGGACGGTATGAAACGAGTGTGAGGCGCTCGTCGAGCTGGTTAGGCGACGACAGCCTCTCCAGCGCAGTTTTGCGGAATAACTGATTGCGCGCGGTGATCATGCACGATAGTCGGTTCGCGAACCCGGAAAACGATCCCTCATCCCGAGAGCCGCTTCAGCATGCGATCAAACCTTGCCCCGGCAACATGAATGGTATCGAGGAGATTTTCATTGAGCTCATCCTTCGCGTGGGGATCAGGCAACGCTTCACCGTAACCCATGCGCATGGTCGTATTGCGCATGCGATCAGCAAGAAAAATGCACAGCGCAAAATAGAAATGCGCGGCGAATTCGGCGTCGATGGCGAGTTTCTTGCGGATAACGTCATCGGCGATGCGAAACAAGGTCGCGTCCATCGTGACCTCGACGGACACCGTTGTCGGTGCGGGATCAACAAGCGACATTTCGCCAACAATTTCGCCGCTCTCAAGCGACGCGATCACTGCTCCCGACGCGGTCCGAATCGCGAGTTGCCCGTCCAGCACGATGTAAAGATGATTCACGCGGGATTCGCGCTGGATTAATACCGTTCCCGCCTTGACGTGGATTCGCTCGCCGACTTCAGCAATCCAGTCGACATCGCTATCGGTCATCTGGCTGAATATGATCAGTACCTTGCGCATTGCAATCCACTTTCCTGATGGATGTCAGGAGGCAGAATAATTGATTTTCGTGCGGTGGTAAAGCGGTGACTTTGCGCCTACTTCAACGCATCCATCCCGGCCTTCGCGGCGACACCATCCTGCGCGGAGCTGCCGCCGGACATGCCAATCGCGCCGACAATCTTGCCGTCGAGCAGCAGCGGCAAACCGCCTTCGATCGGTACGGCACCCTGCAGACCGAGGATGCGCAAACCGTCCCCACCGGCCGCGAGAACGTCCTGGAAAACTTTTGTCGGTCGTTTAAACAATGCTGCGGTCCGTGCCTTGCCAAGTGCCACTTCCACGCTGCCGGTCTGCGTACCATCCATTTTTTCGACGAACACCAGGGTGCCGCCACCGTCGGTGATGGCCACGGCCATCGTCCAGTTGTTTTTCTTCGCCTCGGCAAGTGCGCCGGCGGCCGCTTTCTTGGCATTTTCCGCGTTGATTGGCGCGCCGTAGAGGTTGGGCACCTGTGCGAATGCGGAAGATGCAAATACGAGTGCGGACATCGCGAGAAACAGCGGTGATAGGTATTTCCGGAACATGGCTTCTCCTTTGTTGTGGGTGGGGGTGAGGGACACGCGTGATAATGACATCGATGACGGTATATCGAAACTACAGAAACTGGGATCGCCGCCAAATTGGATTCTGCGCGCGCGCTGGTAATAAATCGAGTAAAGATCATGAATATCGTTACCGCTTGCAGAATAACCAAGCGTAGATCGCCGTTTGGCGCGCGTTGCGACGCGATTTTGGCTTGGAAGGCGCGCCAGTATTAGAGTTTGGCAAAAACTTTGTGTTGCCGCGGCACGTCGGGAAATTTGCCATCTCGTTTGGCGCTGTCCCGTCGCGAGTGGCATTATCTCGGTCTGATTAAATTGGAGCAGCACGAATGCCGAGCAAGGTTGCTGAGGGCGCGCAGCGGGGTTGGATCATTCCCATAGGCGGCGCAGAAGAAAAAGAAAATTCCCCGCAGATATTGCGACGGTTTGTGGACCTCTGCGCAACCAACGGTGACGCCGACATCGTGGTTATCCCGACGGCCAGCCAAATGGCGGACACGGGTGCGCGGTATGAAAGCATCTTCAGCGAATTAGGGGTGGCACAGGTCACTGCGATGGATTTCTATACGCGGCGGGACTGCGAAGAAAGCAGTCGGCTGGCGCGGCTTCAGTCGGCGACCGGCGTGTTTTTTACCGGCGGCAATCAGTTGCGGCTTTCCACCATTCTCGGCGGCACTTCGGTTGCCAAATCGCTGCGCTTGATGAACGCCGGTGGCGTGCATATGGCGGGCACCAGCGCGGGGGCGGCGTTTATCAGCGAACACATGATCGCATTCGGCGAAGAAGGCGCCAGTCCCGTTGCGGGCGCTGTGCGACTGGCACCCGGTCTCGGACTCACCAATCGCTTCATTATCGACCAGCACTTCCGCCAACGCGACCGGCTAGGCCGCCTGCTTGCAGCGCTGGCGTTCAATCCGTTTGCCATCGGCCTGGGGCTCGATGAAGACACTGCCGCATTTATCGGCCCGGACAATACGCTTGAGGCGGCCGGCAGCGGCAGCATTACGGT
>JANYHZ010000198.1 GCA_025362135.1 Betaproteobacteria bacterium
ATTGACCCACTTATAGAGGTTATGCCGATCCAAAATTGACCCAGGTGTTCTACTTGCCCTGCCTAATTTTTAGGCAGGAGATAAAGGGTGATCACCATGGAAATATTAGGCAAGATTCGACGGATGTATCTGCGCGACAAGCTGTCGCTGCATGAAATAACGAAGCAAACGGGTTTAGCGCGTAACACGATACGCACGTGGCTGAGGAGTTCTGAGAAAGCGGCGCCTCCGAGATACCGCAGGAGCGAGAAGGTTGGCATACTCACTGCGTATCACACTGCTCTGGAGCAGGCACTCAAAGCTGACTCCCACCGCGCCAAACGAGACCGGCGTACTGCCAAGGACCTGTTCGCACAAATGAAGACCGATGGCTACGCGGGTGGCTACAGCCGTGTAACCCACTTCATCCGCGTCTGGCGCGGAAGCGAAGCCAAGACGCCACACGCGTTTGTACCACTGAAGTTTGAGCTGGGCGAAGCATTTCAGTTCGACTGGAGCGAAGAAGGTCTGGTTATTGGCGGCATCTACCGGCGCATGCAGGTATCGCATCTGAAGCTCTGCGCCAGTCGAGCGTTCTGGGTCGTGGCCTACCCGAGTCAGGGCCATGAAATGCTGTTCGATGCCCATACGCGCTCCTTTGCCGCCCTTGGCGGCATTCCCCGCCGCGGCATCTACGACAACATGAAGACCGCGGTCGACAAGGTCAACAAAGGCAAAGGCCGTGTCGTCAATGCACGCTTTGCCGTGATGTGCGCGCACTACCTGTTCGATCCTGACTTCTGCAACGTCGCCTCCGGCTGGGAGAAAGGCGTCGTCGAGAAGAACGTGCAGGATAGTCGTCGCCGTATCTGGCTCGACGCGCAGAACAAGCGCTTCGGCTCCTTCCTGGAACTCAACGTCTGGCTGGCCGAGCGTTGCCGGTCCCTTTGGACTGAGCTGCGGCATCCGGAACACAAAGAATTCAGCATCGCCGAAATGCTGGAACTGGAACAGGCTGAGATGATGCCGATGACGACCCCATTTGATGGTTATGTGGAAAAGTCGGCACGCGTATCGAGCACCTGCCTGGTCAGCGTGCATCGCAACCGCTACTCGGTACCATGTGAATACGCTGGCCAGCGGGTCAGCACACGGTTGTATCCGAATCGGGTCAGTGTGGCCGCCGACGATGCCGTGGTCGCCAGCCATGATCGGCTCACCGAGCGGGGTCAGATCTGCTACGACTGGCAGCACTACATTCCGCTGATCGAACGTAAACCCGGTGCACTTCGCAATGGCGCACCCTTTGCCGACCTGCCGGCACCATTGAAGCAACTAAAGCTGGGGCTGATGCGCCACCCCGGTGGTGACCGGGTGATGGCACAAGTGCTCGCCGCCGTGCCGTCAGCCGGACTGGAGGCGGTGTTGGTGGCGGTAGAACTGGTAATCGAATCCGGTGTGCTCAGCGCCGAGCATGTCCTCAATGTACTGGCCCGACTCAATGCCAGTCCAACACCGGCATGCGTGGAAACGAGCTTGCAACTCACTGAGGCGCCACTGGCCAACACCAGCCGCTACGACAGTTTGCGTAGCGGTGACGAGATGACGACCAATGTGGCGGAGATCGATCATGCGTGATGTCACCGTAGAACTCAAAGACTTGCGGCTGCATGGTATGGCGAACGCCTGGTCGGATTTGATGGCCCAGGGGACGTCGGCGACGGCATCATCGAAGTGGTTGATCGAGCACTTGCTGCAAGCCGAGAACACGGACCGGGCGATGCGATCAGTGAGCCACCAGATGAACGCGGCCAAGTTCCCGGTGCATCGTGATCTGGCTGGATTCGACTTCTCCTCCTCCAACGCAGATCAGCCACTGGTCAAACAGTTGGCAACACTGTCGTTTACCGACACTGCGCAAAACGCGGTGTTCATTGGTGGCCCCGGCACGGGCAAGACGCATTTGGCCACCGCCATTGCGGTGTCGGGTATTACCGCACAAGGCAAGCGGGTGCGGTTCTATTCGACCGTCGATCTGGTGAATGCCCTGGAGAAGGAGAAGCGCGACGGCAAGGCGGGGCGAATTGCGCTGTCGCTGATGCGTGTGGACCTGGTCATTCTTGATGAACTTGGATATTTGCCCTTCAGCCAGGCAGGTGGTGCATTGCTGTTTCACCTGCTGTCGAAGCTGTATGAGCATACCAGCGTGGTGATCACGACCAACTTGAGTTTCTCTGAATGGTCGAGTGTGTTTGGCGACGCCAAGATGACCACAGCATTGCTGGATCGACTGACGCATCACTGTCACATCGTGGAGACGGGTAACGAGTCGTACCGGTTCCAGCACAGCACGATGGCGGCGAAGTCGCGAATCAAGTCACGAGAGCAGAAGCGCAAACAGGACAAGGAGGGCAAAGAAACACTGCAAGAAGAACCGTTCTGAGTTTAGGTGCGGGGAGAGACGTGACGGGGTCGACAGCCCCAAGTGAATTTCTCCGCACACTCACATCGTTGGAAATGGAGGCCTTCACGAACAAGCTATTTGATACACTTATCCACAGTTGCCGATTCAAAAGGCAACAACCGGGCCTGGGTCAATATTCAATCGGCAGGGTGGGTCAATATTCAATCGGCGCGAACAAACACTAGTTTCGATGCGTCGCATTTCAGTTCGAAGAAAGGCTTGCGGACGTCCGCTGTGGGGAAAAATGAAAGGGCTCGATGAATGCCCGCTCCTGGCCGTTC
>JANYHZ010000261.1 GCA_025362135.1 Betaproteobacteria bacterium
AGAGCAAAAACAATAATGGATCAAGCCACACACAACAAAATTGTCTCCTTCATCTGGGGTATCGCCGACGATGTACTCCGCGATCTCTTCAAGCGCGGCAAATACCCGGACGTGATTTTGCCTATGTGCGTCATCCGCCGCATGGATGCCGTACTCGAACCGACCAAGCGCGCGGTGCTGGATACCAAGAAGATGCTCGACGACGCGCAGATTACCGAGCAGCGCGCCGCACTCGCCAACGCAGCGGGCCAGGCGTTTTACAACACCTCAAAATTCACCCTGCGTGATCTCAAGTCCCGCAGCAGCCAGCAGCAATTGCTCGCCGACTTTGAAGACTACCTCAACGGTTTTTCGCCCAACGTTCAGGACATTCTGGAGAATTTCAAATTCCGTAACCAGCTCTCGACGCTTTCCAAGGCCGACGCGATTGGCACGCTGATCAACAAGTTTCTTGATCCCGAGATCGACCTCTCGCCTGCCGGTATCGACAATCACGCGATGGGTACGGTATTCGAGGAACTGGTGCGCAAGTTCAACGAGGAAAACAACGAAGAAGCGGGCGAACACTGGACACCGCGCGATGCCGTGCGCCTGATGGCCAACCTCGTGTTTCTGCCGATCAAGTCCGAGCTCAAGTCTGGCACTTACCTGCTGTTTGACGATGCCTGCGGCACCGGTGGCATATTGACGGTCGCCGAAGAAACGCTTGAAGCCATCGCTGTCACGCGCGGCCTCCAGATCAACAGCCATCTGTACGGTCAGGAAATCAACCCCGAGACCTACGCCATCTGCAAGGCCGATATGTTGCTCAAGGGTGAAGGCGAAAACGCGGACCACATCGTCGGTGGTGCCGAGTGGTCCACGCTCTCGCACGATGCCTTCCCGACCAACGAATTCGACTTCATGCTCGCCAATCCACCTTATGGCAAAAGCTGGAAGAAAGACCTGGAGGCCATGGGCGGCAAGGACGGTATGCGCGACCCGCGCTTCAAGGTGATGCACCAAGGCGAAGAACTCTCGCTCGTCACCCGCTCCAGCGATGGCCAGATGCTGTTCCTCGTCAATATGGCCGCGAAGATGAACCACAAGTCGGCGCTTGGCAGCCGCATCGCCGAGGTGCATAACGGCAGCTCGCTATTCACCGGCGACGCGGGCCAGGGCGAAAGCAACATTCGCCGCTGGATCATCGAGAACGACTGGCTCGAAGCGATCGTCGCGCTACCGCTCAACCTGTTCTATAACACCGGCATCGCCACCTACATCTGGGTGCTCTCCAACCGCAAGCCTGCGCACCGCAAGGGCCGCGTGCAGCTCATCGACGCCAGCCAATGGTTCAAGCCCCTGCGCAAAAACCTCGGCAAGAAAAATTGCGAGCTGTCGCCGGACGACATAGAGCGCATCAGCCAAACTTTCCTCGATTTCAACGAGACGCCTGAATCAAAAATATTTCCCAACGCCGCCCTCGGCTATTGGAAAGTGGCCGTCGAGCGACCGATGCGATTGCACAGCCGGATGTCCCTCAAGGCCATCGAGACCCTGCGCTTTGCATCAGGCGATGAGGACTTGCGCACTACGCTCTTTGATGAGTTCGGTGATGTTCTCTTCACGAAATTTGCCAACGTCGCCGTAGCACTAGAAAAGCGCCTCGCCGAATGGGGCAGCGAGGAGGAGGACGGCGACGACGAGGGCAGCGGCAAGAAGGGTCTGCCCGAGAGCAAGAGAAAGAAACTGCTTGATGCGAAGACATGGGAACGCGATGGCCGCCTCGTTGATGCCGCCTCGGCCTTGCGAGGCGCATTGGGCGAGACACTCTTTGAAGACCACAACCTATTCCGCATCCGCGTGGATGAAGCGATAAAAAGAGCCGGCATCAAACTCCCCGCCGCCGACCTGAAGCAGATCATCAAAACCGTGAGCTGGCGCGTCGATACTGCACCACCGGTCATCGCCAAGATGCACAAGCCCGGCAAGATCAAGGCCGATCCATTGCGCGGCCTGTTCGCAGCGCCAGTGGATGGCAAGCCGATGATCGTCGAATACGAACCCGACACCGACCTGCGCGACACCGAGCAGGTGCCGCTACTGGAAGATGGCGGCGTCGACGCCTTCATCCGCCGCGAGGTGCTGCCTTACACACCCGATGCGTGGATCAAAGCGGATTCGACAAAGATCGGCTACGAGGTCAGCTTCACGCGGCATTTTTACAAGCCGCAGCCACTGCGCACACTGGAGGAAATCAGTGCCGACATTCTCGCTGTCGAGAAGGAGGCTGAGGGTTTGCTGGATGGTCTGCTGGTGTCAGGGCCACGTATGGAAGGCAAATTCTCGTGACCGTTGCGCGAAAAATGACCGCCGAATACGGGGGCAGGTTTAGCCATTCTGAAGTCGCCCGAGTGATCCGGTTCGCGCCATTACTCCCTGATGAGGCAATTGTTGTGAC
>JANYHZ010000267.1 GCA_025362135.1 Betaproteobacteria bacterium
CCAGTTCCAGCGCTGCCACGATTTGCTGGGGCAGATGCCCGTGCAGGCGGCGGATCGCGCGAAATTGCGCGAGCTGTTGTCGGTGGCGAGCGGTGGCGTGGTGTTCACGACCATCCAGAAATTCCTGGCCGAGAAGGGCGAAAGGATGCCCGCGCTCTCCGACCGGCGCAATATCGTCGTCATCGCCGACGAAGCCCACCGCAGCCAGTACGATTTGATCGACGGCCTCGCGCGCCACATGCGCGATGCATTGCCGAACGCGTCTTTCATCGGCTTCACCGGTACGCCGATCGAGAAGACCGACGCCAATACCCGCGCGGTGTTCGGCGACTACATCAGCATCTACGATATCCAGCGCGCCGTGGCCGACAAGGCGACAGTGCCGATCTACTACGAAAGCCGCATCGCCAAACTGGGCCTCAATGCCGCCGCGCTGCCCAAGCTGGATGCGGAGTTCGACGAGATCACCGAGGGCGAGGAGCAGAACCGCAAGGAAAAGCTCAAGACCAAGTGGGCCGCGCTGGAGGCGCTGGTGGGCGACCCGAAGCGGGTCGCGCTGATCGCGCGGGACCTGGTAACGCACTTCGAAAAGCGGCTGGACGCGACCGCAACGATGGCTGCGTCCGACGGCAAGGCGATGATTGTGTGCATGAGCCGCCGCATCTGCGTGGACATGTACGAGGCGCTCATCAAGCTGCGGCCGGACTGGGCCAGCGCCAAGGATGACGATGCCGAAGGGGAGAAGTGCAAGAGCTGCGTGGCCAAGGTCATCATGACCGGCAGTGCCGACGATGGTCCCGCTTGGCAGCCGCATATCCGCAACAAGGATAGACGTAGAAAACTGGCCAATCGTTTCAAGGACAGCAAGGACCCGTTCCGCATCGTGATCGTGCGTGACATGTGGCTCACAGGCTTTGATGCACCTTCCCTCATGACCATGTATGCCGACAAGCCGATGCAGGGACATGGCCTCATGCAGGCCATCGCCCGCGTGAATCGGGTATTCCGCGACAAGCCGGGCGGATTGGTGGTGGACTATCTTGGTTTGGCGGATCAACTGAAGCAGGCACTGGCGACGTACACCGAGAGCGGCGGCAAGGGCGATCCGACCTTCGATACCGCGCAGGCGATTGCCGTGATGCTGGAAAAGCACGGCGTGGCGAGCGACATGCTGCATGGATTCAATTGGGGCAAGTGGGCAACGGGCACCGGCGCCGAACGGCTCGCGCTCATCCCGGCTGCGCAGGAGCACATTCTTGTGCAGGAAGAAGGCAAACCGCGCTTTGTGCAGGTCGTCACCGATCTCTCACGCGGGTTCGCCTTATGTGCTGCCAGCAATGAAGCAACCGCGATTCGCGATGACATCGCCTTCTTCCAGACCATTCAGGCGGCGCTGAACAAGCACAGCCCCAACAGCAGGAAGACGCCGGAACAGATCGACGCCGCCGTGCGCCAACTGGTTTCCAAGGCCATCACCACTGAAGGGCAGGTGATCGATGTATTCACCGCCGCCGGATTGAAGAAGCCGGATATCTCGATTCTCTCGGACCAATTTCTCGCCGAGGTGCGCGGCCTGAAGTATAAAAATGTTGCGGCCGAGTTGTTAGCAAAGTTGCTGAAAGACGAAATGGCGGTGCGCAGCAAGCGCAACTTTGTACAAAGCCAGCTCTTCAGCGAGAAGCTCAAGAAGACCTTGAACGCGTATCACAACCGCGCGATTGCCACACAGGAAGTGATCGAGGAACTGATCAAGCTGGCGAAGGAAATGGATGCCGCCGGCAAGCGCGGCGCGGAGATGGGCCTGACCGACGACGAGATTGCGTTCTACGATGCCCTTGCCGAAAACGGCAGCGCGCGCGAAGTGATGGGCGACGCGCAATTGAAAGTCATCGCCACCGAATTGATCACGACAGTTAGAAAAAGCGTAACCATTGATTGGACGCTGCGCGAAAGCGCCCGCGCCAAAATCCGCGTAATCGTGAAACGCATCCTCAACAAGTACGGTTATCCGCCGGATTTGCAGGACGAGGCAGTCAAGGTCGTGTTGAAGCAGGCGGAGTTGATCTGTGCTGAAGTCGCTACAGATGAGTTTCTGTATTCGGAATGATCAAGTCAGAACAACAAACTTGGTTTGAGCCCACGCGTAGTTTCGGAAATGGCTCCGCACGCAGCGCCTTTGTCCGTGGGCGATAAAGCAGCCTTCAAGAGGGAAGTGAGGTATTTTTCCTTGGTGACATTGCGTGGCAACTCATCGCTTGCTGGGCAATGAGCGACGGGCCTGGAAATTCATGTCTGCGTGCCACGTTGAGGTTGCTTCCCTTTACGGAATAGTAATGGGTCCCAGCCATTTTCGGAAATCAAAGCGTTTGCAGAGCGCAGGAAGCATGCGCCGGATAGCTTGGCAATTTCCGCCCGCGTTTTGAGTAAAAAGGGGTTCGCCAAATCCTCCTCAGTGGCGCCAAAGTAGTGCGCGCCGCAAGGTTACTTCGAGTCACGCCAAATTGCCGGCAAATGTTCTACAAGCCATTGGCGATCATGTCGATAGAGCCATTGATATCCGTTCCCTGCGATCCGCCGAATGCGATTGAATGGCACCCCAGTATTGGCGGCTGTAACCGAAAGGAATTTTTCGCGGTTTCGTGCGCGGTCGAGCTCCATGCGTGCATTCACCCAAGTCAGGCGAAGATTTGGCTCGGAGGAAATCAGGCGGTCAAGCGATACAGCGGATATTCCTGTCCGTTGCCGAATTTCCTCTTTCTTTGCCCCTGACTTAAGCAGTGCGCGGACACTGTCCAGAAAGACTGGCTTAAGTATTTGGCTTCGCGAAACAAATTTGATACCGAGTACTTTCGCCCACCGCACGCCCGTGGTGGTTGAAACGCCTACTTTTACTGCCGCAGCTGACACGGACAGATGCTGCTCCTTTATGAGTTTGCCAAAATCAGCGAGTCGAGGATCCTCGATCTTTTCTTGCTTTGGCAATGTTGGATCCAACCACGCTGGCTGTTGTTTTGACACTTCGTCGTATGTGCCTATGAAATGTTCCCAGGAGTCGAACAAGAACGTCATAAATACCAAATGCTTTAATGGGTGTTGCTGCGCGTCTTAAATTACCCGCGCTGCGCGAATCGTGATACCCAGCCGTTCGCGCTGCACTGGATTGTTTCAAAAACCAAAAGAGATTAGAAACCTGGGTGGCTGAAGTCGCGCAGACTTGGGTAATATCACTCGCGCAGCGACAGAAAAGCACTGTAACCGACAATATTTGTGCCTTTTCGCAAAAAACGATCCATTTCGCCGGGTTTCCGTAACCGAGAATATTGGCCGAAAACATCTGGTGTTTTTCGCCAATAAAGTCGGTCACAGAACTTGGCCTTATGGTCACTTTTCTCGCGCCCGTGGCACTGCTCGGCGGCGTGATTGGTGCCATCATCGCCAGCCTGCTGCGCCAGGAATTACCCACACAACCCGTTGGAAAGCCGCGCCAACCGCGCGTTTTTAGCCGATTTGCGGTGACGCGCGACGACAAGCCGGGGTTTCTCCTCAATCCGTACCCTCCGGTGCCTGCGGCCCGGTGTCAAAGCTCTGCGTGCGCCAGCGTCACGATCAGTACAGAGACGATGACATAAGCCGTCGCCAGACTGATGCCCAGGATGGCGGACCATTTGCCGGCCTTGTCGGGGTTTCCGCCGTTGAAAACCTTCAGCGTGTAGAGGCTGCCCATGCAGGACGCGAAGATGAACCCGATGGTCGCGAAATAAAGTTTTTCAGCCATATCGAAGGAGTCGCTCTCGGGCAACGTGGATGAGATCATGGACGAAGTGATTGCCGCCATGAAAATTCCCGACACGATGAGCGCCAGCCGTGCGTCGAGGTAGTCCGAGCGCACCCTGAAAGCGAAAATCGATAGCAAGCCGCCGAAAAACAACATGGAAAACAATTTGAAAAAATTGCCGTAGCCATTACGGATCATTTCGACGGAAAAGATAAACCTCGAATGACTCGACTCCGCGCCCTTGATCTGGGTGGGGTCGCCGTAATTGGTGGGGTATTTCAAAAGCGAGG
>JANYHZ010000272.1 GCA_025362135.1 Betaproteobacteria bacterium
GCATAACGGTACTGGCCGACTGGCTCGGTTCAAATACTGAGTTTTTTCCCTATAAAAAGCCGTCCATACATTTAGAAAAATACTGGGAATATGCGCAGAGTCAGGCGACTGTCGCATTAGCCCAGTCAGGGGTTTCCCCATCCGCCATCGAAAAAAATCGCTCTCTCAAAGATTTATTTCCGAAGATTCAAGAGGCATCGCCATTGCAGCAATGGGCAGCGTCAGTGAACATTCCGAAAGCACCGCAAATCTATTTGTTGGAGGATGTGACAGGAGCAGGAAAAACCGAAGCCGCGATGATGCTGGCTTATCGCCTGATGGAGCAAGGTTTGGCGGAAGGTTTTTTTATTGGCTTGCCGACTATGGCGACAGCCAATGCCATGTATAAGCGCGTGGCAGAAGTTTATCAAAAGCTCTTTTCTGGCAATGCCAATTTAGTATTGGCGCACGGCCATAAAAAACTGGTGGAAGAATTCGCCGCTTCGATTTTGCCTGTTGGCACACCCGAACAGGATGCCGCCCAACTGGATGAAACCGCTTCGGCACGTTGCAGTGCGTGGCTGGCTGACCATAGCAAACGTGCATTATTGGCATCTGCCGGAATAGGAACGATAGACCAGGCACTGTTAGCTGTTTTGCACAGTAAACACCAGTCACTTCGCTTATTGGGTTTGTTCAACAAAGTGTTGATTGTTGATGAGGTGCATGCTTGCGATGCCTATATGCAAGGCGTACTGGAAGTGTTGCTGGAGTTCCATGCGCGGACTGGCGGCCCGGTGATTTTGTTGTCGGCCACATTACCAGGCCGCATGAAACAAGCCTTGCTCAACGCCTATGCGAAAGGTCGCAATCAAGCCTCCGCACCTGCGTTGAGTTCAGAGGCTTACCCACTGGCAACACGCTGGCATGATGGTCCACCTGTCTTGTTGGAAGATGCACTGGCCTCACGAGCCTGTGTCTCCCGCACGGTGCAAGTGCATTACGAAGCCGATGATGAAAAGGTTTTTGCGCACATTCTTGCAGCGTTGCGACAAGGTCAATGTGTGGGATGGATACGCAATACCGTAGCTGATGCGGTGGCGGCCTTTGATCGCCTGTCCAAAACGATTCCTCCAGAAAAAATGATGCTATTTCATGCGCGTTTTGCCCTGGCAGATAGATTAGATAAAGAAGAGCAAGTGCTGTCATTTTTTGGCGAAGATAGTGGGCAGCATGATCGGCAAGGGCGCTTAATGATTGCCACGCAAGTCGCCGAGCAATCCTTGGATGTGGATTTCGATGTACTGATTACCGATCTCGCACCGATAGATCGTGTCTTGCAACGAGCGGGGCGTTTGCAGCGCCATGTGCGTGATGCTCAAGGCAATCGTTTAGTTGCAGCTGATGCTAAAGATCAGCGTTCAGCACCCTGCCTATGGGTTTATGCTCCCGTGTGGACAGAACAACCCAGGGCAGACTGGTACAGCGCTGTATTCAAAAAAGCCCAATATGTTTACGGGCATCATGGGCAACTGTGGTTAACGGCAAAGGTGTTGCAAAAAGGCAACTTCACCATGCCAGCCGATGCCAGAAATCTGATTGAATCCGTGTTTTCAGAAACAGAAAAATTGCCGGAATCCCTCACTAAAAGTGCCTTGAAAGCAGAAGGGCAAGAAATGGCCGATGCAAGCATAGCGCAGCAAAACACTTTAAAAATAGACGGTGGTTACAAGCGTGGCGAGATTGGCGACTGGTGGAGCGAAGCCAAAACGCCTTCCCGCTTGGGCGAAGAAATGATGGAAGTCATGCTGGCAAAATGGGTTGATGGATCTTTGCAGCGCTGGGCGGAGGGTGTGTGGACATACAGCATGGTAAAAGCCCGGTGGCTGGCAAGGGTGGACGCACCCTCCGATCCGGCGCAAAAAGCGGCTTATGTGCATTTGCAGCAGACCTTGCCCAGCCAAGGTAAATGGTGCGAGATGTTAGCGTTATCGCAGCGTTTGGATGGAGTGTGGGAAGGACAGGCATGGACTGCTGGCAATGAGAAGTCAGGGAAGCAGCCCGAACTTCTAACCTGGCTTTACGATGCGGATTTTGGTTTGCGAATGGCAACACCTCAAGAGGGAGCAGAGACAGAATGAACTTATTGGAAGAAAAATGGTTACCCGTTCGCCGCAGTTCAGGACACGTTGATTGGGTCGCACCGCACCAGATCACCGAACCGGACATTGTGGCATTTGCCGCCAACCGAGCCGACTACAACGGTGCATTGGCACAAATGATGATTGGTTTGCTGCAAACAACTACGCCGGTTGATGAAGAAGGCGACTGGGAAGATTTGCTGGATACACCGCCTACTGCTGAAGTCCTGCAAAAATGGTTTGCACCAACTGCCGAAGCATTTCTGCTGGATGGCGATGGCGCGCGGTTTATGCAGGATTTCAGCTTAACCGCAGCAGAGGGTGCGGAATGCACGATTGATGCGTTATTGATTGAT
>JANYHZ010000091.1 GCA_025362135.1 Betaproteobacteria bacterium
TAGAATGGCGTACTCTTTGGCACGAGTTCGCGCGCGCATGAGCTACTAGACTGACTGCGGCATCCGACGTGGCAATCGCTGCCTCAGGTGTGGCGATTTGCCTCTCCGCGACCCGTTGCTTGTCGAAACGAATTGTTGCCCTACCCCGCCGAACGCACGTCGCGTCGAAGTCGATAGCGTCGGCGGCGCTGGTGCGGCGGCCGCGGGTCACAATCGTGCATGGTGGCATGCATGCCCTCATTCCCAACTTACGTACGCCGTCTCTTGCCTTGCCTGTCGATCGTCGCAGCCGCGATCCTCGGAGCAGGGTGCAGCTCTAAATCGTCGACCACGATCCCCGCTGACAATACGGCGCTCAACGGCAGCGCAGGGGGTATTGGCGGAACCGCGGTCCTTATGGGCGAGTACGGGAGCGAGCCGATCGCGCCCGTAATGTCCGCGATTTGGATCGGCCTTCCCGGCGATCCAAGCGAGGCCGCGGGCGGCCCCTTCATCTACCTCTTCGGCGGCAGCATCACGTGCAATCAGCTCTCGAAGGCGGACAAGTGGGGTGACACCATTCCTGCCGGTACGCAGGTCCTCGAGATCATCGCCGGCAGCACCACCGCGGGCGCTGCGCTCCCCGCGGCGCCGAACGCGGCCGCGAACGTGGCCGAGGTGAACTTCATTCACGGCGGCAATCCCGACGACTCGCGCGCGGCGTCGGGCACCGTGACGCTGACGTCGTATGTGAAGGACACCTCCGTCGACGGCACCATCGACGTCAAGTTTGCGACCGGCAGCGCGTAGGGCACGTTCCATGCGACGTGGTGCCCGGGCGGCCACGAGCACTAGACAAGATGGTTCGACCAGCGCTCACGCATGAGCGCGGATTACGCTGCCGATTCAGGTCGACTGGAATGGCGTCCCTCTTTGACCACGTCCACAGGCGCACGTCTCCCGAGCGCCCAGTGGATGCCGATCCCCGTGCCGCCTCCCGTGAGGCCCGGGTCGCAAGTTATTTTGCCCGGACTGGACGTTGAGGCAGTTGCGTCCTTCCTGAGCTTCGATGTTCGGGGGAGAGGCAGTTTCACCATCAAGCCCGCGTCGTCAATCCGGAACTGTCCGACTTTCGCGGCTCCTGCGGACGCGCGCGTAGCTTACCCGCGCCTGTCGCAGCCTCTCGGTCATATCGCGCCGGATCGCGCCGAGCTTCGCGCGCGCCGCATCGCGGTTCGCCTTGGACGCGCGCATATCCTTCGCTTCGTAACGCAGGTTCTCGATCGAGGCATCGACGGTCTCGTGGCGCTCGCCCGCGGCCCGCTCGCGGTTCTCCCGCTCCGCCGTCGGCGTGAGCGATTCGGCGGAGCCTGCACCGTCGATGTACTGTGCCCGAAGCACCTCTCCCTCGCACTCCGTCATCCGCGAGAGGATCGCGTGAACGCGCGCGACGCGGCGACGAGCATCGATGTACGCGATATACGCGTCCTCGGCGTCGCTAGCGGCGTTGCTCGCCTGCCGAAGTCTGCACTCGATGATCTCCGTCCATGCTGCGCCCGCTGTTGGCAGCTCGGTCGTCTTTGGATTCCGAGCGTTCTCAAGCCGCTCGCACATCGGACCGAACGACGATCTCGCGCCGGGAGGCGGCGGGAGCTCGAGTGCGAAGTACGCGCGCAGTTCCGCTTCGTCGCGCAATGACAGCACAGCGCCGACGGGAGATGGCGTGGCACTGATCGGGATCACCGCGGCCATCAAGGTCTCAGCAGCTATTGTTCGTCTCCTCCTTTGGGAGCTCGCAGCGTCGTCGGAGCTCCGCGAGCGCGCACACGACCTCGTTGAGTTGAGCGACGATCCCGGCGGCCGGCTGCTCCGCGAAGATCATGTCGAGCCGCTTGTCGCGGCGCCAGCCGACGACGAGCGATTTGAAATCCGACTCCGCGCGGCCGACGGTACATCAGCACCACATCGATCGCCGGCACCTCGGCCGCCGGCGTCTGACTCAGCTTTCGCCCTTACGCAGCGATATCGAGGCCGGGTTTCTCGCGACGGAATGACATGCGTCCAGGTTGTCGCAAGTTCTCGTAACGGCTCAATGGAACCAAAACAT
>JANYHZ010000281.1 GCA_025362135.1 Betaproteobacteria bacterium
AGCAAGCTGGTAATCCTCACGCAAACGGAGACATATTATGAGCATGAGTGATCCAATCGCCGATATGCTGACTCGCATTCGCAATGCGCAGCAGTCGGAAAAAGTCGATGTGACGATGCCTTCTTCGAAAGTGAAGACGGCCATCGCCAAAGTGTTGAAAGACGAAGGCTACATTGAAGACTTCGCCATTCGCACCATCGAAGGCAAAAACGAATTAAACGTGAGCCTCAAGTACTACGCGGGGAAACCGGTCATCGAGAAGATCGAGCGCATTTCGCGCCCTGGCCTTCGCGTATATCGTGGCCGCGAAGATATTAAACCTGTTATGAACGGTTTGGGCGTGGCGATTGTGTCTACTTCCCAAGGCGTGATGACTGATCGCAAAGCGCGCGCTACCGGTGTCGGTGGCGAAGTGCTCTGCATCGTGGTGTGAGGAGACCGACATGTCACGCGTAGGCAAACTCCCCATCACTGTACCGGCAAAAGTCGACGTGACGCTTGCGGCCAATGAAATTACCATCAAGGGTCCGTTGGGAATTTTGAAGCAGGCGACGTCGAGCGATGTAGTTATCAAGAAAGATGGCGACAAAATCGTTCTCGAAGCGGCAAGCAACTCACAGCAGTCCAATGCCATGTCTGGCACCATGCGCGCGCTGCTCGCCAATATGGTTATCGGCGTTGAAAAAGGCTTTGAAAAGAAGCTGACGCTTGTCGGTGTGGGTTACAAAGCGGCAGCGGCAGGTACAAAGCTGAATCTCACACTTGGTTTTTCGCACCCGGTTATCCACGTGATGCCCGAAGGTGTGAAGTGCGAGACACCGGTTCCTACCGAAATTTTGATCAAGGGTATCGATAAGCAGAAGGTCGGCCAGGTCGCCGCCATCGTTCGTGGTTATCGTCCGCCGGAGCCGTACAAAGGCAAGGGTGTACGTTATTCCGACGAGAAGATTACCCTCAAAGAGACCAAGAAGAAGTAAGCGAGGCCATCATGATCGACAAGAAAATATCCCGTTTGCGCCGTGCCGCCAAAACCCGCGCCACGATCGCCCGTCTCAAAGCCGTTCGCATGACGGTGCATCGCACCAACACGCATATCTACGCGCAGATCATAGACGCGTCAGGAGCCAAAGTGTTGGCAGCTGCATCAACGGTTGAAAAAGAAGTGCGCGGACAAGTCAAGAACGGTGCCAGCAAAGAAGCCGCCGGCATTGTCGGAAAGCGTATCGCTGAACGCGCAAAAGCCGCTGGTGTTACCGCCGTTGCATTTGACCGCTCCGGTTTTGCTTATCAGGGCCGTATCAAGGCTTTGGCTGATGCCGCGCGTGACGCCGGTCTCACGTTTTAATCAAGGATTCGACAAATGGCAAGAAACGATCAGCACGAAGACAAAGGCGACGGTCTCCGCGAGAAAATGATCTCGGTAAACCGGGTCACCAAAGTGGTTAAGGGTGGCCGTATTCTCGCGTTCGCGGCACTTACCGTAGTTGGTGATGGCGATGGTTCTATCGGCATGGGCAAAGGCAAGTCGCGCGAAGTGCCCGTTGCAGTGCAAAAGGCGATGGAAATGGCCCGTCGCAGGCTCGTCAAAATTTCGCTCAAAAATGGCACGCTACATCACGAAGTGATGGGCAAGCACGGTGGAACCAAGGTTTTCATGCAGCCTGCGCCTGAAGGCGCGGGTATCAAGGCCGGGGGTGCCATGCGTGCGGTGTTCGAAGTGATGGGGATTACCAACATTTCGGCAAAGTGCCACGGATCAACAAACCCATATAACGTGGTTCGCGCCACGCTCGATGGCTTGACCCAGATCAGTCGTCCTTCGGAAGTTGCCGCCAAGCGTGGCAAGACCGTCGAAGAAATTTTTGCTTAACAGAGGCAAATCATGTCCACTCAAAAAACCGTCACTGTGACGCTTACCAAGAGCATCATCGGTCGCCTGAAAGCGCACAAAGCGTGCGTTCACGGCCTTGGCTTGAAAAAGCCGCATCAAACCGTCACTGTTATTGATACGCCGTCAAACCGCGGCATGATCAATAAAGTGAGCTATTTGTTGCGCGTTGAAGCGTAAAGCCTGATTGCCTGGCGACACCCGGAAAAATTAGCGAGAACACAATGGAACTCAATAACATCAAACCCGCAGAAGGATCCACCAAAAACCGCCGTCGTGTTGGTCGCGGCATCGGTTCGGGCTTGGGCAAAACTGCTGGTCGTGGTCATAAAGGTCAGAAATCGCGTTCGGGTGGTTTCCACAAAGTGGGCTTTGAAGGTGGCCAAATGCCGCTTCAACGTCGTCTGCCCAAGCGTGGTTTTATCTCACTGACGCGTAACGACATTGTTCAAGTGCGTTTGTCGGAAGTCGCCGCGATGCCGGTCGACACGATTGACCTGGCGGCGTTGCAGCAAGCGGGTGTTGTGTCGCACAAGGCATTGGGCGCAAAAGTATTTTTGTCAGGCTCAATCAATAAAAAAGTGAAGCTGGTCGGACTCGGTGTGACCAAGGGTGCCAGAGCGGCGATCGAAGCTGCCGGTGGCTCGGTCGAAGCCGCAGCCGCAGCCTAAGTTGTAGAACAAACAGGAACCAACGTTGGCTTCAAATCCTTTAGCAGCAGTCGGCAAGATGAGCGACTTGAAACGCCGTTTGGTGTTTCTGGTGTTGGCGCTCATTGTCTTCCGCATTGGTACGCACGTGCCTGTGCCGGGGATCGATCCGGCTACGCTTGCAAAATTGTTTGAGCAACAGTCCGGCGGCATTCTGGGCATGTTCAACATGTTTTCGGGCGGTGCGCTGTCTCGTTTCTCTGTGTTCGCGCTGGGGATCATGCCCTACATCTCGTCGTCGATCATCATGCAATTGCTGACAGTGGTGTACGCGCCTTTAGAAGCGCTGAAGAAAGAAGGCGAAGCTGGGCGCCGCAAGATTACGCAATACACGCGTTACGGAACCGTCGCGTTGGCGCTATTTCAGGGTGTTGGCATTTCAATTGCATTGGAATCCCAACAGGGGCTGGTCATTGATCCCGGCATGGCGTTCCGCTTCATCACTGTTATCACACTGTTGACCGGTACCATGTTTTTGATGTGGTTGGGCGAGCAGATCACCGAGCGTGGTGTCGGCAACGGAATATCGCTTCTGATTTTCGCAGGCATCGTCGCTGGCCTGCCGTCGGCGATTGGCGGTACGCTTGAATTGGCACGTACCGGCGCAATGTCTATTCCCGCCGTTTTGTTCATCGTGGCACTCGTGGTTGCGGTCACGATGTTCGTGGTGTTTGTTGAGCGTGGCCAGCGCAAGATTTTAGTGAACTATGCCAAACGCCAGGTCGGCAACAAGCTTTATGGTGGCCAGTCTTCGCACCTGCCTTTGAAACTGAACATGTCGGGGGTAATTCCGCCGATTTTTGCGTCGTCCATCATCTTGTTTCCGGCGACGGCAGCGAGCTGGTTCAGTCAGAGCGAAAGTATGGTCTGGCTCAAAGATGTCGGTGCCGCGCTTGCACCCGGCCAACCGCTGTACACAATTTTGTACGCCGCAGCGATTGTTTTCTTCTGCTTTTTTTATACAGCGCTTGTGTTTAACTCCAAAGAGACGGCAGAAAACCTTAAGAAAAGCGGCGCGTTTGTTCCAGGTATTCGTCCTGGCGAACAAACCGCCCGCTACATCGACAAGATTTTGACCCGCCTGACGTTGGTAGGCGCGGGCTACATCACGCTGGTCTGCCTGTTACCGGAATTCCTGCACATGCAGTACAACGTACCGTTCTATTTTGGTGGCACGTCGCTGTTGATTATTGTGGTGACGACGATGGATTTCATGGCGCAGCTGCAGGCATATATGATGTCCCACCAGTATGAAAGCCTGCTGAAAAAAGCCAATTTCAAGGGATCCGGATTTCCGGTTCGCTAAGTACAGCTAACAACGAGGGTGAATGGCGAAAGAAGAGATGATCCAAATGCAGGGGGAAATTGTTGAAACACTTCCCAATGCAATGTTCCGGGTGAAATTGGAAAACGGCCATATCGTTTTGGGCCATATCTCCGGAAAGATGCGAATGCACTACATCCGCATCCTTCCGGGCGACAAAGTGACAGTGGAATTGACGCCCTACGATTTAACGAAAGCAAGAATTACCTTCCGCGCCAAGTAAGCGGAAACATAAGGAGTAACGATTATGCGAGTTCAGGCATCGGTTAAAAAAATCTGCCGTCACTGCAAGCTGGTGCGGCGCAAGGGCGTGTTGCGTGTGATTTGTATCGAGCCGCGCCATAAGCAGCGCCAAGGTTAACGGTTAAGAGGCACAATTAAAATGGCACGTATTGCTGGTGTAAACATCCCCAATCATCAACACACCGAAATTGCGTTGACCGCGATTTACGGTATCGGTCGTACCAGCGCGCAGAAAATCTGCACGGCTGCGGGCGTGAGCAGATCCGCGAAGATCAAGGATCTGACTGACGGTGACATGGACAAACTACGCGAACAGATCGCAAAATTCACCGTCGAAGGCGACCTCCGCCGCGAGGTCTCCATGAGCATCAAGCGTTTGATGGATCTGGGCTGCTATCGCGGCACGCGTCATCGCAAAGGTCTGCCGGTGCGGGGCCAGCGTACACGCACGAATGCACGTACCCGGAAGGGCCCGCGCAAAGCCATCCGCCTGGCGAAATAGAAGTTTAGATCAAAGGAATCAGCATGGTAAAACCAACCGCTGCAACGCGCGTACGAAAGAAAGTCAAAAAGAATGTGTCGGAAGGCATCGCACACATTCACGCGTCGTTCAATAACACCATCATCACCATTACCGACCGTTCTGGCAATGCCCTGTCGTGGGCGACGTCGGGAGGTGCCGGCTTCAAGGGTTCGCGCAAGTCCACACCGTTCGCCGCACAGGTCGCCGCAGAATCCGCAGGCAAGGCCGCGCAGGAATGTGGCATCAAGAATCTCGAGGTGCGCATCAAAGGCCCAGGGCCAGGACGCGAATCGGCTGTTCGTGCGTTGAACGCGCTGGGAATCAAAATTTTGTCGATTGCTGACGTGACGCCGGTACCACACAATGGTTGCCGCCCACCGAAGCGTCGTCGCATGTAATTGCAGGGAGAATAGAACGTGGCTCGTTATCTTGGTCCAAAATGCAAGCTCTCCCGTCGTGAGGGAACCGATCTTTTTCTGAAAAGCGCGCGTCGTCCGCTCGATTCCAAGTGCAAACTTGAATCGCGTCCCGGCCAACACGGTGCAAAGCAGAATCGTGTGTCGGAATACGGCACGCAATTGCGCGAAAAGCAAAAAATCCGTCGCATGTACGGTGTGCTCGAGCGTCAGTTCCGCACCTATTTCGCCGAGGCTGCCCGTCGCAAAGGCGCAACCGGTGAAAATCTGTTGCAGTTGCTCGAGTCGCGTCTCGACAACGCCGTCTATCGCATGGGCTTCGGTTCCACCCGTGCGGAAGCTCGCCAGTTGGTTTCTCACTGTGCAGTGCAGGTCAACGGTAAAGCGGTCAACATTCCGTCGTATTTGTTGAAGCCAAATGACATTGTGGCTCTCAAGGAAAAAGCGCAAAAGCAATTGCGTGTGCAGGATTCCCTGAAGCTTGCCGAGTCGAGTGGATTTCCGAGCTGGGTGGAAGTGGACACGAAGAAATTTAGCGCCGTGTTCAAGACCCTGCCGGATCGCGCCGAATTTGCTGCTGACATCAACGAGCAACTCGTCGTCGAATTGTATTCCAAGTAATTCGTTTTTCAGGTGCGCCATGCATGTCATGGTGCGCCCTCACTTTTTATAGAGGCACTCGTCAATGCAAAGCAATGCCACGACTTTTCTGAAGCCGCGCATCATCGACGTCCAAAATATTTCTCCAGCACATGCCAAAGTGGTGATGGAGCCGTTCGAACGCGGTTATGGCCACACACTCGGTAATGCGCTACGCCGTATTTTGCTGTCTTCGATGCCCGGCTACGCGCCGACCGAAGTAAAGATTGCCGGCGTCCTCCACGAGTACTCCACGCTGGAAGGCGTGCAGGAAGACGTGGTCGATATTCTGCTGAACCTAAAAGGTTTGGTAATGAAGCTGCACAACCGTAACGACGTTACGCTGAAGCTTAAAAAAGCAACAGCAGGCGCGGTGACGGGTGCGGACATCGAGCAAACCCATGACGTCGAAATTCTGAATCCGGAACACGTTATCGCGCATTTGACGGCCGGCGGCAAAATCGACATGCAGATCAAAGTCGAAAAAGGCCGTGGCTACGTCGCGGCAACCGCGCGTCGTACTGACCAGGACAACCGTTCAGTCGGATCGATTTTGCTGGATGCTTCTTATTCGCCGGTTCGTCGTGTTAGCTACGCAGTTGAAAGCGCACGCGTTGAGCAACGTACCGACCTCGACCGCCTGGTGATGGATATCGAAACCAACGGTGCCATCGAGCCCGAAGAAGCTGTCCGTTACGCCGCTCGCGTTCTGGTCGATCAGCTCTCCGTATTTGCTGACCTCCAAGGCACGCCGATGCAGGCGGAAGAAGCCAAAATGCCGCAGATCGATCCGATCCTGTTGCAGCCGGTGGACGACCTCGAACTCACGGTGCGTTCTGCAAATTGCCTCAAAGCAGAAAACATTTACTACATCGGAGATCTGATCCAGCGCACCGAAAACGAACTGTTGAAAACACCGAATTTGGGCCGCAAGTCGTTGAACGAAATCAAGGAAGTACTTGCAAGCAAAGGTTTGACGCTCGGCATGAAGCTCGAGAATTGGCCGGTTGCAGGCGTCACCAAGTAAATTGCGGTTGTCCCGATGCAGTGATATCACTGCATCGGGACCAAGTTTTTGCAGTAAATATTTTTCAAACCCATAACGATACCACCGCTGGCTTAAGCGTCTTAAGCAAAACAGCCAAGAGACTACAAAGGAAACAACCATGAAACATCGTCACGGATTAAAGAAGCTCAATAAAACGTCGTCGCATCGACTGGCGATGTTCCGCAACATGACTAACTCACTCCTGTTGCACGAAGTTATCAAGACCACGCTGCCGAAAGCCAAAGCGCTTCGCAAGGTGTTCGAACCCATCATCACCCTTGGCAAAGAACCGACGCTGGCCAACAGGCGTCTCGCGTTCAACCGCCTGCGTGATCGCGACATGGTCACGAAATTGTTCGACGTGCTTGGCCCGCGCTACAAGTCGCGCGCTGGCGGCTACATGCGAATCCTCAAGTTCGGTTTCCGCGTTGGCGATAACGCACCAATGGCACTGATTGAACTGGTTGATCGTCCGGAAATTTCTGCCGCGCCGACGGCGGAAACGACAGGCGAATAAAAATCTGCTTAACGCATGAAATAAAAAAGCCGGGCAAGCCCGGCTTTTTTATTTCATGCGTTAAGCAGATTGTAAAAACGTGATCGAAATTCCATTTCTACACTGCTATTTCCAGCACGTGCACATGTAAAGCGCCAGCTGACGGGCGTTTTTGGCCGAATACGGCTGATAATGCCCGTCAATGGTAGAGTTTGCCCTTTTTCCGGAATGGTCTCTGCTTCAGCTGCGAGAACTACGCTACGTGTTTTGGGTGGCGCTACGCAATTTAATGTGCAGCTCTCGCAATTGTTTCTCCGGCACGGTTGTTGGCGCATCGACCATCAAATCCTGCCCCCGTTGTGTTTTTGGGAAGGCGATCACATCGCGGATCGAGTCCCACTTTTCGCACATCAGCGTCACCGAACGATCGAGGCCAAAAGCGATGCCACCCATCGGTGGCGCGCCGTATTCGAGCGCATCGAGCAGGAAACCGAATTTGGTGCGTTGATCTTCCGTTGAAATACCGAGCGTCTTGAATTGCTTTTGCTGAAGCGCCGGCTGGTGAATGCGCACCGAGCCACCGCCAAGCTCCCAACCGTTCATCGCCACGTCATATGCCTTCGCCAACACTTTCGAAGGATCAGTGTCCATCAATGCAATATGCTCGTCCTTGGGTGCGGTAAATGGGTGATGCGCGGACACGTAGCGATTGTTCTCTTCATCGAAGTCGTACGCCGGAAAGTCGACCACCCACACCGGTTTATATCCGGCTTCGGCGAATCCTTTCGCATGACCAATCTTCACACGCAACGCACCCAGCGTGTCGTAGACCACGTTCGATTTATCGGCGCAAAAGAAAATGAGATCACCAGACTTGGCACCGCATGCATCAATGATTTTTGCCAGCACTGCCTCGGACAAAAACTTCACAATCGGCGATTGCAGACCTTCGGCGTTGAGCTTGCTGGCATCGTTGACTTTGATATACGCAAGTCCCTTTGCACCGTAAATTGCGGCAAATGCCGCTAGATCATCAATCTCTTTGCGGGCGAACATGGCATTACCGCCCGGCACATTCAGCGCCGCCACGCGACCGTTCCTGGCGTTGGCCATGTCAACAAACACTTTGAAGCCGGAATCTCGAACAATGTCAGTCAACTCAGTGAGTTCAAGTTTGACGCGCAGATCAGGCTTGTCGGAGCCGTACCTGGCCATCGCATCGGCATAGGTGATCCGCGGGAAATCCGGCAGATCCACACCGACACCCGCTTTCCACATTGCCTTGACGAGGCCTTCCATGATGTCCTGGATTTCACGTTCATTCAGGAATGAGGTTTCGATATCGATCTGTGTGAACTCGGGCTGGCGATCTGCACGCAGGTCTTCGTCACGAAAGCATTTCACGATCTGGTAGTAGCGGTCAAAGCCTGACACCATCAGCAGTTGCTTGAACAATTGCGGGCTCTGCGGCAAGGCATAAAACTGGCCGTCGTGCATTCGGGATGGCACCAGAAATTCACGCGCACCTTCCGGTGTGGATTTGTAGAGTACCGGTGTTTCGATATCGATGAAACCATGCCTGTCCAGATACTGTCGTACAGCCATGGCGATACGATAACGCATGCGCAAATTCTTTTGCATGGTATCGCGCCGCAAATCGATATAGCGGTACTTGAGACGCACTTCCTCGCTGATGTTTTCGTCGTCGATCATGAATGGCGGAGTCAGTGCGGCATTGAGGATCTCAACTTTCGAGGCAAGCACTTCTATTTCGCCACTCTTCAGATTGGAGTTGATGGTGCCTTCGGGACGCGGACGCACTTTGCCAACAACCTTGAGCACGAATTCGCTGCGCGTTTTGTCAGCCGTTTGAAAGGCGGCTGGCGTATCGGGATCAATGACGACCTGTACCAGCCCTTCGCGATCACGCAGGTCGATGAAGATGACGCCGCCGTGGTCGCGCCGCCGATGTGCCCAGCCAAACAGGGTGACTTGCTGTCCCAGGTATTGCGTGTCGATGAAGCCGCAGTAGTTGGTTCTCATAATGGGTTCCGGCAATTTTTTGCGATGAAATTAATTTGGCCAATTCGTGGCCGTACTTTGGTCGAGAAACGCGCTGTTTTTTTTGCGGCAGCAATGGCTGCATGGAAGGCAGACTTTCTACTCGGTGCTCCCGGGTAAGAAATGACAGCGATTTTTTGTGCGAGGCCGCAGCCGGCAGAAGCGAACGCCAACTACGGCTGCGGATTGGGGTCGGTGCCGGATGTTCTCATCTCGGTGCCGTTCCTGTGATTGGGTCGCGGCGGTTCAGCGACGCCCATGGAGATGATGTATCTCAGTGCTTCGTCCACACTCATGTTAAGCGGGCGCACTTCGGATTTCTGCACGAGCAGGAAAAATCCTGCGGTTATGTTGGGCGTGGTCGGTACGAACACCGCGTAATACTCGAAGCCGAGATGATCGGTGACTTCATGCTGCGGTTCGCCCGTCAGTAGCGCGACTGTCCAGGTATCGTGTTGCGGATATCTCACCAGCACGGCTTTGCGGAAGGCCTTGCCCTCAGGCGAAAATAACGTGTCTGATATCTGCTTCACGCCGCCGTAGATCGAACGCACGATCGGGATGCGTTGCAGCACGAGGTGCCACCAGTGCAGGAGTTTCTTGCCAAAAAAATTTGCGGCAATCACGCCAGTGAGAAGCACGATGCTCACGGTGAGAATCACGCCCAGGCCGGGAATGTGCACGCCCAACAAGGCCTCGGTGCGGAATCGCTCCGGAAGCAGAAGGAGGGACTGGTCCATCGTATCGATCAGCAATTTCAATACCCAGCCGGTAATCACCAGGGGTATCCAGACCAATAGTCCGGCGATCAAATATTTGCGCACGCGTTCACTCTTTCGTGCTTACTTGGCGGGTACCGACGCTGCGGGCGCTGGGGTCGTGGCCGAGGGTGTTGAGGGCGCGCTGGGCGCTGGCGTTGCGGGCGAAACCGTGGTTGTCTCAGTCTTCGCGTCGGCTTTGGTTTCCGATTTGGTTTCCACCTTGCCGTCCGACGCAGCCTCTGACTTCGCGGCATCTGTTTTCGGGTCTCCGGCAGGTTTCTTGCCGTCGCGGAAATCAGTCACGTACCAGCCGCTACCCTTCAGTTGAAATCCAGGTGCCGTTAACTGTTTGGCGAACGTGGCACTACCGCAGGCAGGGCAAACCGTCAGTGGATCGGCGCTGATTTTTTGCAGCACATCCTTGGCGTGTCCACAGGACGAACATTTATAGGCATAGATTGGCATGGCGGGCTTTGGGGAATCTCAAAGAGTGCGAGTACGCGCGATGAAAGGAGCCGCATCAGGACGCACTGCATTTAATAACTTGTTATTTTAACACAAGCACTTAGCGCGCTTGTGCAGTGCGGCATAAACCGCTATTTGATCACCAATTTGTCGAGTTCTGCCGGTGGGTCCGGGTAACACATTTTCAGGCCGCGCAGTGTGCTGACCAACACCGAGCAGACATACAAGTCGCGCACCCAGTTTCGGTCCGCCGGGACGATGTACCACGGCGCGTGCGGGCTTGACGTGGCATTGATCGCTCCCTCATAAACGCGCTGATAGTCATCCCATTTTTCTCGCGCGACCAGATCTCCCGGATTGAATTTCCATTTCTTCGCGTCATCGTCGAGCCTGTCCTGCAGCCGCTGCTTTTGCTCGTCTTTGGAGATGTGCAGAAAGAATTTGAGAATGATGGTCCCTTCTTCCACCAGCATCGCCTCGAAATTGTTGATCTGCCGGAAGCGCCGCTTGGCAGTGCGGTCATCAATCCATCCCTCGACGCGGGTGATGAGCACATCTTCATAGTGGCTGCGATTGAAAACCACCATTTCCCCCTTGGCCGGAACCCGCTCATGAACCCGCCAGAGATAATCATGGTCGAGCTCCGTGGAAGTCGGTGCTTTGAAGCTCGCAACGTGAATGCCGAGCGGATTCATGCCCGAAAACACCTTGCGAATGACGCCGTCTTTGCCGCCTGTATCCATGGCCTGCAGCACCACCAGCACTTTGTGTTTGTGTTCGGCGTAAAGCACCTGCTGCAATTCCACCAGTTGCGCATTCAATTGCGCAAAGATGGCGATCGTAGCAGCCTTGTCGCCGCGGAAACTGCAAGTGGAGCGTGGATCGATATCCGCGAGCTTTGCTTTTCCATTCGCAATGATCGGGCGTATGGTTTTGATATCTTCAGCTTTCTTGACCATGAATTTTGTCTCCCTCACCCCGCCCTTTCTCAAGGGAGAGGGTGAAAAATAGCCCGCTTTAAAGGCGATACGTGCCGTATGTGGTTGCTCGCTGCATAATCGCATATTCCCTTCTTCGCAACAAACGCAAACGCTTCCATGATCCGGTTCGGCATTGACCTGGGCGGTACAAAAATCGAAATACTCGCGCTCGATGAGTCGGGCAGCGAGCGCTACCGCCAGCGTGTCGCCACGCCGCATGGGAGTTATGTCGAAACGCTGGATGCGATTGTGAAACTGGTAACGGATGGAGAGACTGCATTGGGTGAGACGGGCACGGTTGGTATCGCCACACCGGGCGCGATTTCTCGCGCACCCGCAAAAAATGCCGGTAGGATAAAAAATGCCAACTCGACCTGCCTCAATGGTGAGCCGCTGGTGGACGATCTTCAGTCGGCACTGTCGCGTGAAATCCGCATTGAAAATGACGCGAATTGCTTTGCGCTATCCGAGGCCACCGACGGCGCAGCAGCGGGCGCGACAGGCGTATTCGGTGTCATTCTCGGCACGGGAACCGGCGGCGGAATTTGTATCAATGGCCGCATCTTGACGGGGGCCAACGCGATTGGCGGCGAGTGGGGACACAACCCCCTGCCCTGGCCTCGAACCGATGAGCGCACGGGACACGCGTGCTATTGCGGACAACACGGTTGCATCGAGACCTGGCTTTCTGGCACGGCATTGGCAAGACATTTTCTTGAAGATACAGGCCGCGTTTTGAGTGGAGCGGAGATTGTCGCCAATGCAGCGCATGACCCAGCTTGCGAAGCTGCGCTACTCGCCTATGAAGATCGTCTCGCGCGAAGCCTCGCAACGATCATCAACGTGATCGACCCGGATGTGATCGTACTCGGCGGTGGACTATCCAATGTGCCGCGCTGGTATGCCAGTGTGCCAAAACTCTGGACAAAATATGTGTTTAGCGACTACGTCGCGACGCATCTCGTACCACCAAAATTTGGCGACTCGAGTGGCGCGCGAGGTGCGGCATGGCTATGGAACAGCAACCAAACTCAATCTAACCGGTAATCGCAATGAGCCCTGCACCTTTGTCACTCCCGTCAAGTATGAAATATGTTGCGACCAGCGGCCCCGGTGCCGCCGAGGTCTTGCATGTCGCCACCGGCCCGTTACCAATGATTGGCGAAAGTGACGTACTGATCAAAGTCGAATACGCTGGCGTGAATCGTCCCGATGTCGCGCAGCGATCCGGCACCTATGCGCCTCCGCCAGGTGCATCCCCCATCATGGGACTGGAAGTGTCAGGCAAGATTGCCGCAGTCGGTGCTGCGGTCATGCAATGGCGTGTGGGTGATGCGGTCTGTGCATTGACGCCCGGTGGTGGCTATGCCGAATTTTGTACAACACCTGCCGCGCATTGCCTGCCAATTCCGCGCGGCTTGGCTATGCTGGAGGCGGCAGGCGTACCGGAAAATTTTTTCACTGTTTGGGTGAATGTATTTGACACCTGCAATCTTGAAGCAGGCGAATCGTTTTTGGTGCACGGCGGCTCTTCTGGCATCGGTCTCACCGCGATCCAGCTCGCGAAAGCGTTTGGCGCAACCGTGTTCACCACCGTAGGCAATGAGGAAAAATTGGCTTTTTGCAAGAACATCGGCGCAGACCATGTATTCAATTACAAAACGCAGGAATGGGCCAATGAGATTTTTGCCATCACGCAAAAGAAAGGCGTGAATGTGATTCTCGATATGGTGGGCGGCAGCTATATTGAAAAAAATCTGCGCTCGCTGGCGCTGGAAGGCCGCTACTGCTTCATCGCGTTCCTCGAGGGCGGCAAAGCCGAGGTTGATTTCCGGCCACTGATGATGAAACGTCAGACCATTACCGGTTCCACCCTCCGCGCGCGACCGGACGCACAAAAAAGCGCAATTGCCGTTTCGCTAAGAGAAAAAGTGTGGCCGCTACTGGAAGCAAAAAAAGTGAAGCCCGTAATCCATAAAACCTTCCTGTTGAAAGAAGTCGTTGACGCCCACCAGTTGATGGAGTCGAGCGTGCATATCGGAAAAATTATGTTGAAGGTATGTTGAGTTTTCGCCAGGTAGGAATGGCAAACTCTATAACTGGCGCGGCGTTTGGCCATAAAATTCGCCACGAGCCGCCACAGCGCTTGAGTTTCGCATTGAATTTTTTGCTACAAAGCTAAACCACTATGTTTGGGCGTGCTTTCACGAACATTTCGCTCGCTGCGTTGGCGTCAATTGTGGCTTGCGTAAACCTGCCCACCGATGGAGAACCTTCGTTCTCATTGACCCGCGTCACCGATGCGCAGAAATTCGTCGTCACACTCAAACCGTTGACGGAGCCGGTAGCCATCAATCAGATTCATTCGTGGCGTATCAAGTTAACGACGGCCTCGGGCGCGCCTGTCACGAAGGCGGTTTTCTATGTCGGCGGCGGTATGCCAGATCATGGTCATGGATTTCCAACGTATCCGCGCGTGACTGAGCAGCTTGGCGATGGTACTTACCTTCTGGAAGGCATGAAATTCAGCATGCATGGACGGTGGGAGATAAAGTTCGCCATCCAGGCCGCCGACGTGTCGGATATGGTGACGTTCAATACGATGGTTGCGCTTCCGGCAACCGGTAAGTAATTTCGGTGCAGACCATCTTGAGGCAATCTTGACTTCAACGATTCGAATCGCAACGGCGACGTGCCTGGCGGCGCTAATCGTGGGTCAGTCCGACGCAGGTTTGGCCAAAGATGGTGTTGTCGGCGTAGTAACATTTGATGATGGCTGGAGTGCAACCGAGATTGACATTCTGGCCTCATTGCGGCTGAGCCAATTGCCGACGGTGCCGCAAGATCCATCGAACGCATTTGAAAAAAATCTGGCGGCTATCGCCTTGGGCGAAAAGTTTTTTTTTGATTCCCGCTTCAGCCGCAACAGCGCCGTGTCGTGCGCCAGTTGCCATGATCCGAACCGGTATTTCCAGGACGACCGGCCTCTTGCGCAGGGCGTCGGTATCGCTACGCGTCGCACACCGTCGATCATCGGCGCAGGACACAGCCCGTGGCTGTTCTGGGATGGCCGGAAAGACAGCCTGTGGTCGCAGGCGCTCGCGCCAATCGAAGATGGTTTGGAGTACGGGGGCAATCGCACGCAAGTGGCGCATCGGGTGCGGCGCTACTATGCAGACGAGTACGATGCGGTGTTCGGAAAAATACCCGATCTCCCACATCGTGAAGTCGATGCGAGTCCGCTCGGATCGCCGGCAGAGAAGTTGGCTTGGAATGAAATGGACGCAAAGATCCAGGACGGCATCTCGCGCGTATTCGCCAATGTCGGCAAAGCCATCGCCGCCTTTGAGAAAACTCTCCTCCATGGTGAATCGCGCTTTGACGCTTATGTCAAAAGCATTTTGGACAAGAGCCACGTAACGGTGCTCACGCAACGCGAATTGAATGGGCTACGAATTTTTATCGGCAAAGGGAGATGCGTCACCTGTCACGCTGGCCCGTTATTCACGGATCATCATTTTCATAGTACCCGAGTGACAGAACGCGACCCGGCAAATCCCGATCAGGGCCGCGCAGCCGCGGTGCGCAGAATCCAGCAGGACGAATTCAATTGCCTTGGTCGATTTAGCGATGCGAATCCGGCGCAATGCGAAGAGCTGCGCTTCATGGTAACCAACGACCCGGCGATTTTGCGCGCCTTCAAGACGCCCGGCCTGCGCAATGTTGCCCTCAGGCCTCCCTACATGCACGCCGGACAGCTCTCATCGTTGCGGGACGTCATTGACCATTATGTGCGGGCACCCGACGCAGCGCTTGGGCCCGATGGGATGACACATAAGCTGGGCTTCAATTCAGAGTTACGACCCGTGCCGCTTTCGGAACAGGAAATTCAGGACCTCATCGATTTTCTCGCCTCACTTTCCGGCGGCGCGAACCAACGCAGGGTGCCCTGAAGACCGCGGGCCCAAAGTCTTGCGACTCAATACGGTTGTCTTTCGATACGTTTCACCTGCGTGAAACCGTTGACCGTATAGGTCATCATTGCGTTGCTCGCATCGCTGAAATCGAGTGAAATTGTTCCGACGATGTTTGCGGTGAACTGCGACCCGTTGTACGCAACGCCCAGCCAGGCAGCCGAGGTATGCGCGTAAACAGTACCGGACCAAACTGTCCCACTCCAGCTACCACCCTGGGCCGTGAAGAACGTCGCCTTGCCTGCCGCGTCGTACGTGTACCAGACCGGAAACAACACGCGCCCTTGCTGGGCGATATTCAACCCCCATCCGTCCTCTGCAGAAGTCGCCCACCAAAGATCATTGGTGCGCAAGTTCGGCCCCGTGATTTCGGCAGAGAAAACCTGTCGCTGGATAGACTTGGTCGCACTGATCCCGTTGATCGTGTAGGCGAGGGTGGCGGTGCTGTTGTTGGCGTAGGTGATGGTCGCCGTGCCAATCGGTGCACCTACCACAAACTTCGTCTTGTCGTACGCGCTGAACGGTGACGAATTTGGTAGATATAACGAACCGGTAAAGACCGTCCCTGCCGCGTTGAAACTGCCACCCGGCATCACATACCAAAGCGATTTGCCTGCGCTGTCGTAGGCAAAGATTACATTGAACTGGATCGGCCCATGCTGGCTGATCGACACGCCCCAGCCATTTTCCGCACTGCCCGCCCACCACATATCGGTGAAATCGGCCGGACCCTGCGCAACCACACGCAGGTCAAACGTGGCCTGCTCGGATATCCGGCCGGAGATATGGCCGGTCGGGTAGAAATAGGTTGCCACGTATTGTTTGACACCACTAGTTACCGTCGGCGCGGTCACCGTACACGTAGCCACGGCCGAATCAGTAGAATCGGGAACGCCGCCGAGTGCGACCTGCGCGCAACCCGCTACTGCCACACCGTTGTCAGAGAACGTCACCGTCCCTACCGGGCTGCCCATCTTGACCAGCGCCGTGAGGGCCGTGGTGCGACCGCTGACAATCGGAGGCAGCGGATAGGCCGCCACGGAGAGTACTGCCGAGTTCACCGCGACAACTTGTGAAAAGCTGACGCTGGATGCCTGATTGTTGGCGTCACCCGAATATGCGGCAACGTAGATGCGAGGATTCTGGTTCTGAAAACTGCCCGGAACACTACAACTCGCCGCGCCTGCAACCAACGGAACACTACCGCAAGCGGGCAGCGGGCGCGCTCCGCTGCTGGTGCTGACGCTGAACGCCACCGTACCGGTCAGGCCGCTGCCAGCGGCTGACGCAATCAAAGTGACTGGCGCACCATAACCAGCCACGTTGGCGGATGAAGCTAAGGTGATCGATGCGCTCGCCGGTACCGCTGGAATTACATTGACTGGCCCTGACGCTAGGCCAGTACCGTTGGCATTTGTTGCCGTCACCGAGCAGGAATAAGTGGTGCCGTTTGTAAGCAACGTGACGGTAATTGGCGAAGCGCCGCCTGTCGCTGAACGCGTCGTCTGTCCGGCTGCTGTGCAAGTGACTGTGAAGCCTGTGATCGGGCTGCCGCCATCGGTGCCTGGCGCAAACGCGACGGTGGCCTGCCCGCTCCCGGGCACCGCCGTGCCAATCGTTGGTGCAGCGGGTGCGGTACCAGGGCTGGGCAGCACCACCGTGCCGGTCGCGCCGGCGTTGTTTGTTGGTGTGTTGGTGGCGGTCGCGAGGTTGCGATCAATCGAAAGCGTGCCGTCGGTAGGTACCGATGGAAAACTGACGAAATCAACGCCCGCGAAATTTATCGTCAGATTACTCGTGAAAACGAAACCATTTTGAACGATGTAATCTGGCGCCGGGACACCGGCAAGTGCGGCGTATCCCGTCGTGCCAATCAACACCTTCGCTCCCGCAACGCCTCTGGAAAGATTAGTCGGGAACATGTACGATTTGATGGACCCACCCTGCGCGCTGGAAATCGTCTGCCCCGAAAAAAAAGTCTGACCGCCCGACAACATCGTCAGTTCGATAAACTGCACTGTCCCGCTCGCGTTGGAGTAGACCTCGTTGATTTGCACCATATGAAACGCCGAATGCGAATTCATGCTGACCGCAAGAAGCATAAAAATGAGAACGGTCCGTGCACGCAGTTTTTGGAACATGGCAATTCCTTTCATGCAAAAGTAATTCGTCGCGCCGCTTGAGTCTTGGCCGCTGATGTTTGCACCATAGTCTAAGCCACTCGTGCATTTCTTACAGCACATTTTCCCGAAAAAGTGTGACTGCGTTTGCGCCGACTTGTGTGGCTCAGGGAGTATCACGCCCAACAGCGATGCTGAAGGGAACGCAAATGGGAAGGCGATGGCTGGGTGCGAGCGGTAGCCAATACGCTGAGGCGCGGGTTCTTTTGAATCGGGCCTTTACAGCGATCCCCACCCGACCGCACCTTGAAACAGCCAGACCGGCTATTTTGGCGAAACGCTTCTGCCAACGGAAAGGCCCGCTTGCGCGGCCCCCCCAAGAGGTAACAAATGACGAAAAATCAGAATGGAATATCGTCATCCATATCATCAAATTTCGCTGCGCCTCCCTTGGCAGTCCCCGAAGGCTTCGACGCGGTACCGGAGGCAGGTGCAGACCCGCCACTCGAAGCCTTGGCGTAATCCCCGCCGCCATCGCCTCCCAGCCCCTGCCGCCCGCCCAGCATCTGCATTACGTCCGCGATCACTTCCGTCGTGTATTTATCCTGGCCATCCTTGTCCTGCCACTTCCGCGTACGCAGTTTGCCTTCAACATAAACCTGCGAGCCCTTTTTCAGGTACTCACCCGCGATTTCGGCAAGCTTGCCGAAGAATGAAATTCGATGCCATTCGGTGGCTTCCTGCTTTTCGCCACTTTTATCTTTCCAGGTCGAAGTTGTCGCGATGGAAATATTGGTGATCGCTCCGCCGTCGGGCATGTAGCGCGTTTCCGGGTCGCGCCCGAGGTTGCCGACCAGAATAACTTTATTGACTGATGCCATGAGACTTTCCTTCCTTTTAACGATTGGGTAGGAGGAGAGGCTTTGCCGCTCCCCACGTGATTGCGTCGCTTTTTTGCGTAGCCCCGCTATTGTGCTCGAAAAAACAGGTGTGGAGAGACTCATGAAAGCTGTAAAATACACGGTTGCCTTTTTGTTTCCGGGGTTGTCCGATTGGTCAAGCTTTCATGGCGATTCGTGTCAGTGTTTTAGCCCGTTTTCCTTTTAAGAGATTCATGGAATTTATCAAGATTCGCGGTGCCCGCACCCATAACCTAAAAAACATCAGCCTCGATTTGCCGCGCCATTCTTTGGTCGTGATTACCGGACTCTCCGGCTCTGGAAAATCGTCGCTCGCCTTCGATACGCTCTACGCGGAAGGGCAGCGGCGTTACGTGGAGTCGCTGTCGACGTACGCGCGGCAATTCCTGCAGTTGATGGAAAAGCCGGATGTCGATTTGATCGAAGGGTTGTCGCCGGCTATTTCGATCGAGCAGAAAGCGACCTCGCATAACCCGCGCTCGACCGTGGGCACCGTAACCGAGATTCACGATTACCTGCGGCTCTTGTTTGCGCGTGCTGGTACACCATATTGCCCGGAACACAAACTGCCGCTGGAAGCGCAGACCGTTTCGCAAATGGTCGATACCGTGCTTGGTCTCCCTGATGGCACCAAATTGATGTTGCTGGCCCCCGTTGTGGTGAATCGCAAGGGTGAACACGTGGACATGATCGAAGAATTCCGTTCGCAGGGGTTTGTGCGTTTGCGCGTGAACGGCAAGGTGATCGAGATCGATGCCTTTCCAAAACTCGACAAGATGAAAAAGCACACCATCGAAGTCGTGGTTGACCGGCTTAAAGTCGCAGCAGATGCAAAGCAACGACTAGCCGAGTCGTTCGAGACGAGCTTGCGTATCGGAGGAGCCAAGGTAGTCGCGGTCAACATGGAGACAAATGCGGAAACACTCTTCTCGTCCAAGTTTGCCTGCCCCGTCTGCGATTATTCGCTTTCCGAAATGGAGCCGCGTCTGTTCTCATTCAACAACCCGATGGGTGCCTGTCAAAAATGCGATGGCTTGGGGCAGATTACATTTTTTGACCCCAAACGGATCGTTGCTTACCCCGGCTTGTCGCTCGCAGGCGGTGCCATTAAAGGCTGGGATCGGCGCAACCAGTTTTATTTTCAAATTCTGGTAGGCTTGGCCGAGCATTTCCAATTTGATATTGACAAGCCATTCGATCAGCTCGCACATGAAATTCAGCAGCTCATTTTGTTTGGCTCTGGCAAGACCAAAATAGCGTTCAAATATCCCGGAGAGCGCGGTAAACCGATCCTGCGTGAAGAGGCTTTTGAAGGCATCGTACCGAGTCTTGAACGCCGCCACCGTGAAACCGACTCCATGGCGGTGCGCGAAGAGCTTTCCAAATACATCTCGACCAAGACCTGTCCAGAGTGCGACGGCACGCGTTTGCGCACAGAGGCGCGCAACGTGAAAGTAGGCGACAAGACCATCCACGAACTCTCCGCGATGTCGTTGAAGGACTCGTTTCAATGGTTCGACAAAGTAAAACTCAGCCCACAAAAAATGGCGATTGCCGACAGGATTCTGAAGGAAATTTCCAGCCGTCTCACGTTCCTGAATAACGTCGGCCTCGATTATCTTTCACTGGTTCGTTCGGCCGATACGCTTTCCGGGGGCGAAGCACAACGCATTCGCCTTGCTTCGCAAATTGGCTCCGGCCTTACCGGTGTGATGTACGTTCTGGATGAGCCGTCGATTGGCCTTCATCAGCGCGACAATGACCGCTTGCTGGAAACGCTCAAGCGTTTGCGCGATCTGGGAAACTCGGTAATTGTCGTCGAGCACGATGAAGACGCCATCAATGCGGCGGACCACGTCGTGGATATGGGGCCGGGCGCGGGAGTACATGGCGGACAAGTCGTTGCCCAAGGTACGCCGGAAGAAATCCAGCGCGCTTCACAATCGCTGACCGGTCAATATTTATCGGGTAAAAAGCAGATTCCGGTTCCCAAGAAGCGCGGTAAAGTGGACCTGAAGAAAATCCTCCGCATCAAAGGCGCGTCCGGTAATAATCTGAAAAACGTAACGCTCGATTTGCCGGTGGGCGCGCTCGTTTGCGTCACCGGCGTTTCCGGTTCGGGCAAATCGACTTTGATTAACGATACGCTGTACAAAACGGTCTCCCATCACATCTATGCGTCGTCGGACGAACCCGCGCCCTTCGAATCCATCGATGGCCTGGATCACTTTGACAAAGTGATCAACGTCGATCAATCGCCGATCGGTCGTACTCCACGATCCAACCCCGCGACGTACACGGGTTTGTTCACGCCGATCCGGGATCTTTTTTCCGGTGTGCCGGAGTCGCGTGCGCGTGGCTACGGGCCGGGTCGTTTTTCGTTCAACGTCAAAGGGGGCCGTTGCGAAGCCTGCGAGGGCGACGGCGTTATTAAAGTGGAAATGCATTTTCTGCCGGATGTGTACGTGCCCTGCGATGTCTGCTTCGGCAAACGCTACAACCGCGAAACACTCGACGTGCGCTATAAAGGCAAGAACATCCACGAAGTGCTCGACATGACGGTCGAACTCGCGTTTGATTTTTTCAAGCCAGTGCCCGTCGTTGCACGCAAACTCAGCACCCTGCTCGATGTGGGCTTGGGCTATATCCGGCTTGGCCAAAGTGCGACAACCTTGTCGGGCGGCGAAGCGCAGCGTGTGAAGCTCTCACTTGAATTGTCCAAACGCGATACCGGCAAAACGCTCTTCATCCTTGACGAACCCACCACGGGTCTCCACTTCCACGACATCGATTTATTGCTGAAAGTTTTGCACCGCCTGCGTGAGCACGGTAATACGGTCGTCGTGATTGAGCACAATCTCGATGTAATCAAGACGGCGGATTGGGTCATCGATCTTGGTCCAGAGGGCGGCGACGGGGGCGGTGAAATCGTTGGCCAGGGTACGCCCGAGGATTTGGCACAGATGCCGCAGAGCTATACGGGTCGGTATCTTGCCCCCCTGCTGGGTGTTGCCCAGAAGCGCGCCGCTGCGCGAAAATAGTCCCGATGAATCCACGTGAACTACTGATCGATAGTTTTCGTGCGGCGTTGTCTGCTGCTGATCCACTCGTTATTGTGCCTGCGCATCTGCCCTCACCGCCCAAAGGCAGAACGGTTGTCGTTGGTGCAGGGAAGGCGGCAGCCGCAATGGCCAGGGCGGTGGACGCAGCCTGGCCTGCCGATGTGGCGCTTGAGGGTATCGTTATTACCCGTTATGCGCATGGCTATTCCAGCGTCGATAGTGAGAACACGCCGCCCCCGCGAATACGCGTGCTCGAGGCGGGGCACCCGGTGCCGGATGAGGCTGGCGAAACGGCCGCGAAAGAGATTCTTGCCATCGCCGAATCACTTGCCGCAGACGATCTCCTGTTGGTGCTCGTTTCAGGCGGCGGTTCCAGCCTGCTATCTCTGCCTGCTGCTGGCATCGCCATGGCAGACTTGAAAGAAGTCACCGCGAAATTGCTCGGTAGTGGCGCGCCGATTCAGGAAATGAACATCGTGAGGAAGCACCTGTCGGCAATTCAGGGAGGCCGTTTGGCAGCCGCGACGAAGGCGCGCGTGCTGTCACTGATCATTTCTGACGTCACTGGTGATGACCCCTCGGCAATTGCATCCGGGCCAACGGCTCCAGACCCATCGACCTACCAGGATGCGCTGGATATTCTCAATTCGTACCGTATCGTCCCGCCGCTGTCGGTGATAAGGCATTTGTCCAACGGCGCACGTGGTGATATTGCCGAAACGCTGAAGCCTGGCGACGCGATTTTCACGCGGGTTGAAAACCGGGTAATCGCTACGCCGCAGGCGAGCCTTTCACGAGCGGCTGCATTTTTCCAGCAACGCGGCGTAACGCCGATGATTCTGGGCGATAGCGTGACGGGCGAAGCGCGCGAGGTCGCAAAGGTACATGCAGCGCTGGCCAGACAGATTCAGCAACATCACCATCCGCTAAAGCCGCCGGTGGCGATTATTTCCGGCGGGGAATGCACGGTCACGCTGCGAAACGCACAGGGGACGACCGGCGGTCGCGGCGGTCGTTGCAGCGAATTCCTGCTCTCGCTGGCGCTTGATCTTGATGAGCGTGAGAATATTTTTGCCATCGCCTGCGATACGGATGGCATCGATGGCTCAGAAGATAATGCCGGTGCGTATATTGAACCCGATTCCCTGCGACGTGCCCGGGCAGGCGGTATTCAGGGGAAGGCCCTTCTGGGGGTGAACGATGCCTACGGTTTTTTTTTACCACTCGATGATTTGATCTTCACCGGCCCTACCCGGACAAATGTGAACGACTATCGTGCGATTCTTATTCTCTGAGTGCCCGCTGAGGGCTTTCGTGTGCGGTGAGGAAACGACGTGGCGAAGGATCTGCAAGCACCCATGATCGGCGGCGCGACATGAATGACAAACGTGACGCAGAGGAAGCTCTGCGGGCGTCCGAGGAACGCTTTCGCGCCCTCACAGAGATTTCGTCAGACTGGCTATGGGAAACGGATAATGAGCATCGCTTCACCTTCCTGTCGCTGGAAACGACGATAGATACTAAAACAAGGCGCAGTGACATCCTCGGCAAGACGCGACGGGAGCTATTCCCGGAGGCGATGACGGCGCAGGAGTGGGCAGTTCACGATGCGACGCTGGCGGCGCGGCGACCATTTCAGGGTATGGTGACGCGCACCTACAATGGCGCGACGGGTCAGGCGACAGGATTCTTCAGTCTCAGCGGGCGCCCCATGTTCGATCCCCACGGTGCGTTCACAGGCTATCGTGGCATCGGTCGCGACATTACCCGCATCAAGCTGGCCGAACAGGAGATCGCAGAGAGCGAAGCTAGATATCGGCTCATCACGCAAAACATGCGTGACATCATCGTCCTGATGCAACTCGACGGCAAAACGATCTACCTTTCGCCTTCGTTCACTCGCGTTACCGGACACGATATCGAAGCCAGCCTTCGCGAGGAGGTGGCAAGTTTTTTTCACCCGGACGATTTTGCCTGGCTGCAGCAGGATTTTGCGCGTTGTGCAGACGGAGACACGGCGAACCGACAGTTAGCGTTGACGTATCGCTTTCGTCACGCCGACGGAAACTATCTCTGGCTGGAAGGCCAACTCCATCTGGTGCGCAATGATCAAGGTTTGCCGTGGCATATCCAGATCAGCGCACGTGATGTTACTTCGCGGCGGCAGGCGGAGATTGCTGTTGAGGCAAAGACACAGGAACTCAAACAGGCGAACGTTGCACTGGAAACCGAAGTGCGCAGCCGCCAGGAACTAGAGAGAAATATTCTGCTGGCCATTGAAAAAGAACTTGAACAGGTAGGTCTGGAGTTACACGACGAGTTGGGGCAGGACCTCACGGGCATCGCGCTGCTCACCAAGTCGCTCGCGCAAAAACTTGCCGACAAGAACCCTGACGAGGCCGGCCTTGCCCGCCGCATTTCTGAACTGGTCAATCGCACCATCGGCCACACGCGAATGATCGCGCACGGACTATCGCCCTACATCTGGGGCAACGACGGGCTCGTGGCGGCATTGCGGCAGCTTGCAAGCGATGTAAACAGCCTCGAGGCGGTGAAATGCGACGCAAGAATTCCGACGGCCGTGACAATCACCGATGAAGTCGTTGCGCTTACGCTGTATCGCATCGCGCAGGAGGCAGTCAACAATGCGCTCAAACACAGCAAGGCAGACAAAATCCGCATTGCATTGACGCGCACCAGCCGCGGAGTCGAACTGGTGGTTTCAGACAATGGCATCGGGCAGCCTGTTGCAGCCGATGATGCGGAAAGCCAGCCACGCCTACACAGTATGCGTCACCGATGTCGCGCCATCGATGCCACGCTATCCATCGGCGAGGGAAGACTCGGTGGTACGATGGTGCGGGTCGCTTGGCGGGGCGTTGCGGCAGGCAAACCTTCAGTGAATATGAAAACAAAATAGGAGGCGGCGCTTTGAAATCAAGAATCATGATTGTCGATGACCATGCCATTGTCCTGCACGGCTTGAAAGAGTTGATCAACAACGAGCCCGACCTCGAAGTCACAATGACTGCGGGCTCTGCGGAGCACGCGCTGGAACTCCTTCGTGAACAGCAGCCGGATATTGTTGTGACTGATATTTCCCTTCCCGGATTATCGGGATTGGAATTGATTAAGGAGCTCGCGCGATTGCAGCCGGGTCTGCCCGCCCTGGTGCTGAGCATGCATGATGAACTCGTCCATGGTGAGCGCGCCCTGCGCGCGGGGGCGAAGGGCTATCTGGTCAAACAGGAAGCCCCCGAGAACGTGATCAAGGCCATACGCAAAGTGCTGGCCGGTGAGCGTTATCTTAGTGAGCGCATGCAATCGCTGCTGGCGCACAAGGTACGTGGCCGTCCGGCCAATCAACCGATCTCTGTCTTGTCCAGCCTGACCGATCGGGAACACGAAATCTTCCGCTTGATAGGCATCGGACTTGGTACCAGCGAAATTGCGGTGAAATTAAATCGCAGCGTGAAGACCATTGAGGCGCACCGCGGAAATATGAAGCAGAAGCTGGGATTACGCAACGCGTACGAATTGCATCGTTTCGCGGCGAATTGGGCTGACCACGAACACGCGTGACGCTTTTCCGCGAACGTTTTTGTACAGGCGCTCCCTGTAATCCCAATCCCGGCGGCATCAGGGGGATTGCCTATTTCACTGCAACGTGGGGCAAGCCCATTTCCCGCTGCGCTCAAAGTGGCAACCTCTGCCCGTCGGGCCGCATTTTCGCGCGTACACTTAGCATTGGCGCGCTTTTTCAGCCATTATCGACCCGCAATGCCCGCCGATGCTAGACCTTCATTAGCCTGCTCGCAGCCTCCGCGAGTGTCGTTTCGCGCTTTGCGAAACAGAAACGAACAATCTGTCGATCTGTTGCGTCGTGATAAAACGCCGACACAGGAATGCAGGCCACACCGAATTTTCTTGCCAGAAGTAGTGAGAAGTCGACATCCGACATGCCCGCAAATTCAGCGAGGTGGGCGTATTGTGCTGAAACAAAATAGGTGCCATGTGAGGGCTGCCACCTGAACCGCGAGTGTTGCACCTGCGACAGGAAGAAATCCCGCTTGGCCTGATAAAAATGCTGCAGTACATTGTGCGTGCCCAGTTCCATGTATTTAGCAAGCGCGTGCTGTGACGGCGTATGCACCGTGAAAACGATGAACTGATGCGCTTTCCGAAACTCGTTCGTCAACGCCCTCGGGGCCAGGCAATACGCGATTTTCCAGCCGGTGACGTGGTAGGTTTTACCGAACGAGGAGATGACGAATGCGCGCTCGGCCAGCGCGGGAAAACGCGCAACGCTCTGATGCGGCGCGTCGTCAAAGACCATATGCTCATACACTTCGTCGCTGATGAGAAAAATATCAGTGTCGCGAAGTAGGTCGCTCAGCACATTCATATCCTCACTGGGCCAGCAGGTTGCGGTCGGATTGTGCGGCGTGTTGATCATGATCGCGCGGGTTCGCGGCGTGATGAGTGCCCGCACCTGCTGCCAGTCGGGCCGATAGTCGGGGAATTTCAACGTCGCAAACACGGGCACGCCACCGTTCAGCCGAATCACCGGCTCGTAGCTGTCATACACCGGCTCAAAGATGATTACCTCGTCGCCCGGATGCACGATTGCCGTAAGCGCGGTCTGGATGGCCTGGGTTGCGCCGGCAGTAATCGTGATTTCATGTGCTGCGTCGTAATGGTGCCCATAAAGCGCGGCTACCTTTGCGGCGATCTGTTCGCGCAGCGCAGGTATACCTGCCATCGGCGGGTACTGGTTATTTCCCGCGCGCATGGTTTCATGCATCAGGTCGATAAGACGCGGATCGCATTCGAAATCCGGAAATCCCTGGCCGAGGTTGACCGCGCCGACCTCCTGCGCGAGTGCGGACATGGTCGTGAAAATGGTGGTGCCAACGTTCGGCAGCTTTGAAGTAAGTGCTTTCATGAGAGCATGATAGCAGCGCGCTTTATTCCTGCGCTGTCGGCGCGCAGCGCTCAAAGTGGTCCCACGCGCTTCGGGTGACCTGCGACGGCATAGAATGCCGGTCGAAACGAAGACTCGCGTTTGAGATTCCGAAGCAGAGGAACCTTATGTCTTGTGATGAGTCTTTAAATGCACACTAAAACATTTCGTTTCAGGGAAATTCCATTGCGCATGCAGCTTCTACTTCTTTCATTCACGTTTGGCGCGCTGTTGTCTACTTCAGCGATGGCACAATCAACTATCGTGCCAGCAGGGCTCCCGCCAGTCGTACTCGACAAGATTCTCGTCAGTGGCGAACAACCCGGACCCGGCATGTGGAAGGTTTCGAACGGTAAGAATGTTCTCTGGATCATCGGTACGCAAACGCCCGTTCCGCAAAAGATGACATGGCGCGCCAAAGGACTCGAAGCTATTGTTGCCCAATCGCAGCAAATACTCACCGAGCCATCGATAAAAGTGTCAATCAAGCAGATTGGCTATTTCACTGCGCTGACCATGCTGCCCGCAGCGCTACAGCTTCGCAAAAATCCCGACGGCGCGATGTTGAAGGACATCGTGCCAGCGGATATTCATGCGCGCTGGCTGGTGTTGCGAGATAAATACATCGATTCATACAATATCAACGACGAAGAGAAAAACATCGAGCGCTGGCGTCCGATGTTTGCCGCGTACGAGCTTTACAAAAAGGCGATCAGCCAATCCGGCCTCACGAGTTCGAGTCCGGTGTGGCCGGTCATCCGGGAAGCTGCAGGTAAACACAACGTCAAGATCACCGAAGTACGGTTTGAGCCGACCATCAACAACCCGCGCGCCGCACTGAAGGAGCTCCAGGCTTCCCGACTCGCAGACATCGACTGCTTCGCCAAAACCATCGAGCGCATCGAAACCGATTTGATCACAATGCGAATCCGCGCCAACGCGTGGGCGATGGGCGACATCAATGCGATTCGAAAACTTCCCTTCGCTGACCAGCGTGCCGCCTGCGAGGCCGCGATCCGTGACGCCTCATTTATCAAGACGCTCGGCGCGCAAAATCTGCCAGCCCAGATAGAGGCAACATGGCTGAACGCCGCAGAGGCAGCGCTAAAAAACGACGCGGTTGCGCTCGCCGTGCTGCCGATGGTGCAGTTGGTTTCGCCCGATGGTTATCTGGCGAAGCTGCGCGCGCGCGGCTATGCAGTTGAGGAACCAGAATAGCGTCGAATTGAATTCGCCCGTTGCTACGCCAGAGCAGGCGAAATTAAGGGATGTCTAGTACTGGCGGGTGCCTCGTAGGCTTTTCGTGCCGCAATCCGCGCCAGTGCTTGACTTTCTCGCCCAGTGCTCGATGCTTCCCGCCCGCCTCTTATAATTAGCTATTCAACTCTAGGGGGACGACATGGCCATTGCATTAATCGTTCATGGTGGTGCGGGAAGCTGGCGTCCCGGCTCGGATGACGATGCGATTAAAGGCACGACTGCCGCCGTCGCCGCAGGCCGTAAAATTCTTGTGGCTGGCGGGTGCGCACTCGACGCCGCAGTCACGGCATCGCTAATACTTGAAGACAATCCGATCTTCAACGCGGGCACAGGTGCGGTATTGAATTTTGATGGCTTTGTGGAATTCGATGCCTGCGTGATGGTCTCCGCACTTTCACAGATTGGCGCGGTCTCCGGCTTGCAGCGCGTGAAGAATCCGATTCTCGTCGCGCGCCAGGTGATGGAAGAAACCGACCACGTTATGCTCACCGGTGATGGTGCCACGCGGTTCGCGCGGGCAATGGGCCACGCGGATTACGACCCGATCACGCCCGCACGGTATGCGGATTGGCAGGACAAGAAAGCCAAGCTCGATGTGGCTGTCGGCGCGGATGGGAAAGGTGCGATGAAGATTCGCCGTTTCCTCAAGAGTCATCCCGAATACGCGGGCGGAACTATCGGCGCAATAGCGCTCGACGCCAGCGGCGTGTTGTGCGCCTGTACGTCCACTGGAGGTGTGACCATGAAGCTGGTAGGCCGCGTTGGAGATACGCCGCTGCCGGGTTGCGGGACATACGCGTCGAAATTTGCGGCCGCCTCGGCCACTGGTACGGGTGAGTACGTGATCCGTGCGCTGGCCACGCGACAGATTTCCGACAACGTCGAGCAGGGAATGAGTCTTGAAGACAGTATTGCTTCGGTACTTGACGCGTTGGGTCGTGACTTTGACGCCGATGTGGGTTTCATCGGCATTGATGCCTTGGGCAATGCAGTCGGCGCACATCGCACGCCGCATATGCCGCACGCCTGGTTCTCAGGCACTTCGGAGATCGTCGCGAAGATGCGCGCCTGATGCCGCGAAAAGACTACATCCTGCTTGAAACAGAACGGCTGGTCTTGCGCCGCATTACCATGTCCGACTTGGATAACATGTCGCGCATAAACGGCGACGCGGAGGTCATGCGCTACATCGGCGATGGATCAGTGTGGACACGCGAGCAGAGCGAAGCACGCATTCGCCGCATCCTGACCGTCTACGAGATTTTTCCAGGGCTCGGGCTGTGGATCGGTGAGGAAAAATCGACCCGGCGTTTCGTCGGCGCGTATGCGTTGATTTACATCCCGAAGACAGTTGAAGTGGAAGTCGGTTATCGCCTGCAAAAATCGGCATGGGGCCGTGGGCTCGCAACGGAAGGTGCCCGTGCGCTGGTACGCTACGGCATGTTCGAGTTGGGCCTTGATCGCGTGGTGGGTCTGACACACCCCGACAACGAAGCATCCAGGCAGGTGTTGTTGAAAACAGGATTGCAACCCCGTGGATTGGGGCGCTACTACGATAAATCGCTCTGTTATTTCGTTGCGGAGAAAATTAACTTTTCTGCGTTCGCAACACCTGATAAGCCCCCGATGACAGAAATACGCCGAAGGTAATGGCTGCAATACCGATGTAGTCGATGGGTTCGGGCCATTCCCCCAATATTGGAATGGCAGACAGCATGGCCAGCACGGGCACGAGGGACGCGAAACTGGCACCGAGCGATGCACCCAGAATCGACACCGCGCGCGCGTAGGCGAACAGCGAAATGATGCTGACGAAAACGCCCTGGTAAATCGTCTGGATGACTATGGGGCCGATCGGCGCGTCCATGATGCGGTGCGGCAGAAACAGCGCGTACATCGGTAGATAGACCAGAGCCGAAAAAACAGACACGACCGATGCTGCCTGAAGTGGCGAGAAACCGGATAGACCGGCAGACCGCATCGCCACGGTGAAACTTGCCCAGCACATTGCAGCAGCGAGAAACAACAGGTGCCCGCGCCAATATCCGCTGGCAAACTCGGTAAGCCCCGCGCCAATGAAAATGAAGATACCGACCGGAATCAGCAGGAGCCCCAGTTTGCGCACACCGGCGATTTTTTCTCCCAGAAAAAACATTGCCAATAGCGACGCCCATAGTGGCATGGTGCCGGGAATCAGCGCACCCGCATGTGCGGCAGGGGCGAACTGCAATCCGCTCGAAGAGATCAGCACGTAGGGCACACCGGCGCAGCTGACGATCACCAGCCATTTCTTCAATCCAACACTGCCGATCCCCCAGCCTTGCTGATAAACAACCGGGGCCAGCAACAAACCGGCGCAGGCAAACCGCAACGCAGTGATATCGTATGGCGAGAGCGACGTCGTGACGCCATGCCGCGTCAGCAGTATCCAACCTACCCAGATCGAGATCGCAAAGAGGCCCCATGCTGCACCTTGCAGATAATGGGCTCTGGCCAGTGACGGGTTTGGACTTGTTGCGGACTGCGGCTGGGAGGACAAGGGAGACTTTCAAAAACTGAGCGATATTTTATCAGAATGGTTACGCTGCCCTGCGCATTTGCCCGTGCCAACCACCTTACAATATGCCTATGACAGTCAGCACGCTGTACAAAATTCCGCGCTCCATTCTGGTGATTATTTACACGGCCAAATTGGACGTGTTGCTGATCGAGCGCGCGGATTATGTCGGATATTGGCAATCGGTGACGGGGAGCATGGAGAAGGATGAAACACCCCGCCAGACCGCTACACGCGAGGTGCTCGAAGAAACCGGCATCGATGCGACGCAATATGCATTGAACGACTGGCAGCAGGAAAATATTTGGGAAATTTATCCAATTTGGGCGCATCGCTACGCACCGGGCACGACGCACAACACCGAACACGTGTTTGGCCTACAGCTTCCGGACCGTGTGAGTGTCACACTGCATGTCCGCGAGCACTTGCAATATGTGTGGCTGGCCTCCGAAAAAGCCGCACCCTTGTGTTTTTCCCATTCCAATCGCGAGGCAATACTTGACTTGCCACGCCGCGCGGCAATTCCATGAAGCGCGACGCGTGGTGGTTACACGATAAACGTGCAGGTGAACCATGACCGAACAAATCACCGTAGCCACTTACAACATCCACAAGGGCCTGAGTCCGCTCAATCGCCGCCTGGTGATTCACGACGTGCGCGAAAAAGTGCAGGCACTGAATGCAGACATTGTTTTTTTGCAGGAAGTGCAGGGCTTGCACACCAAGCATGAGAACAAGTTCGACGATTGGCCCGAACTCGCGCAGCACGAGCACATCGCGGAGGGCCGCTACACCGATCTGGTTTACGGGCTCAATGCGACGCACAAGCACGGCGATCACGGCAATGCAATTCTCTCGGCGTTTCCGGTCATCAACTGGATCAATCGCGATGTCTCGCATCATCGTTATGAAGCGCGCGGGCACTTGATGGCGCGCATCGATGTTCCCGGATGGAAAACGCCATTGACCTGCGTATGTATTCACCTCGGCCTGTTTGCGCGCAGCAGAAAAATGCAGGTTGAGCGCTTGATCGAATTCCTGCAAGAAGCGTCGCACGATGGACCATTGCTGGTCGCTGGTGATTTCAACGACTGGCGCGCCGGTGCCAGTGGCACGAGCAAGCGCCTGCGCGAGGCGCTAGGTCTCATCGAAGTTTTCGAACACGCAAACGGCAAACCCGCACGCACGTTCCCAGCAATGCTGCCAGTTTTTGCGCTTGACAGAATTTATGTGCGCGGCCTTGCGGTTGAGCAATCCAGCAGGTTGCACGGTAAGGTGGATGGTGTGAATTGGCGCAGCATGTCGGACCACGTCGGGTTGACGGTGACGCTGCGGTCAGGCGAGTGAGACGATCCAGACAGCTACGTATCGTTCCGGGCAACCACGTCACGCTGCTCAAGAACGGTGGCGAATTCTTTCCGGCCTTGATTGGGGCGATCAATGCGTCAACGGTCGAGATCCGGCTGGAGACATATATTTTTCGCGACGATGTCGCCGGCATCAACATCGCCGAGGCGCTAAAGCGTGCGGCACAGCGCGGCGTGAAAGTGCAATTGTTGATCGATGGCGTCGGCTCGTACAAAACGCCCCAGGCGTTCTTTGATGCGATGCAGCAGGTCGGCATTGCGGTGCTGGTGTTTCGCCCCGAGCGAAAATTTTTCAACATAAAAAAAAGCCGGTTGCGCCGGGTCCATCGCAAAATTGCCCTGATCGACGGCAAGGTTGGTTTCGTCGGGGGAATAAATTTGATCGACGATATGACAGAGTGCCTGTCCGAGTTTCCACGCTACGATTACGCGGTGCAGCTGGAGGGGCCGATACTGGCCGACATTTATCTCGAAATGGTCCGGCTCTGGCGGATGGTTTCATGGTGGAAGTTCGGAAGAAACAGCGCGAGTATTCCGTTGCCAAATTTCCCAAAGCATGTACCGACTGCCATTTTGCGGGAAGCGAAAGTGGGGAACACGAACGCATTCTTTGCCGTCCGCGATAATTTCCGGCATCGTCGCGATATTGAAAATGCCTATCTCGTGGCCATCCGCAATGCGCGCCACGACATCGTCATCACCAGTCCTTACTTTTTGCCGGGCAGGCATTTCCGTCACGCGTTGATATCGGCGACGCGGCGCGGCGCGAAAGTAACGTTACTATTGCAAGGGCGTGCCGACCACCCGATGTTGCAGCAGGCAACGCGCGCGCTTTACACGCAACTGCTGGGTGCGGGCATCCGCATTTTTGAATACCACCGGAGCATGTTGCATGGAAAGGTCGCGGTGGTGGATGACGAATGGTCCACGGTGGGATCAAGCAATCTGGAGCCATTCAGCCTGTTTCTGAATCGAGAAGCAAACGTGGTGGTCATCGATGAAACATTTGCCAGCGCCCTGCGCGCCTCTGTGGTGGAAGAAATTCGCCTGAACGCGACAAAGCTCGATCCGATGGATTGGCAGAATCGAGGATGGCTGGACCGTACGGCGTCGTGGATTGCGTACGGGTTTGCGCGCTGGGTGATGGGCTGGTTGGGATTCGCGAAGCGGTGGGATTGAAGCAGCCGTCCCGCTGGGTCGAAAAACACGTTATATAAATTTAAAAACACCAGCATTGGCGCGGCTCTTCAGGCAGTTTATGTCTGCAAGGCACGTCAATGCTGGTGTTTCGTCTTTTTATGCTGGATAAAGCGCCTGCATTAAGTCCGCCCGCGATTGGCACTCGCCCCACGAATCAATGTGCCCACGCCTTCACTCGTCAGCACTTCCAGCAACAGCGCATGCGGTACCCGTCCGTCAATAATGTGTGCGGTCTTCACGCCGTTTTTCACGGCGTCGAGCGCGCAATCCACTTTCGGCAGCATGCCGCCGGAGATCGTACCGTCTTCAATCAGTTCGGCCACCTTTGATGCCGTCAGTCCGGTCAGGACCCTGCCTTTTTTGTCAAGCACACCGGCCGTATTCGTGAGGAGGATAAATTTTTCAGCCTGCAAGGCAACGGCAATTTTGCCCGCGACGACATCGGCGTTGATATTGTAGGCCGTGCCTTTTTCGTCAACGCCCAGCGGTGCGATAACGGGAATGAAATCCTCACTGTCGAGCAAATCGATGATGGCTGTATCGATCTTGACCACTTCGCCGACCAGACCGATATCGATTTTCTTGCGCTTGTCTTCTTTCGACGTAATTGTCATTTTGCGTGCGTGAATGAAATTGCCATCCTTGCCGGTAAGGCCCACGGCTTTGCCTCCTGCCTTGTTGATAAGCGTAACGATTTCCTGATTCACGAGCCCGCCCAGCACCATTTCCACAACGTCGAGTGTTTCGTCGTCGGTGACACGCATGCCCTGGATAAACTGGCCCTGCTTGCCGATTTTTTCAAGGGTACGATTGATCTGCGGGCCGCCGCCGTGAACGACAACAGGGTTCATGCCGATCAGTTTCAGCAGGGTAATGTCCTCGGCAAAATCTTCCTGCAGGGCCGCGTCCGTCATTGCGCTTCCGCCGTACTTAACGACGATATTCTTGTCCCAGAAGCGCTGAATGTAGGGCAGCGCTTCAATCAGCACTTCCGCTTTTTGCGCCGGGGAAATACGCGGGCTCACCAATGCTTGGGCCGCAAGTCTGGCGGCCTTTTTCGCCGATGCACGTTTGGTCGCAGGCTTGGGTTTTGCTGATTTTGCGGTGGCTTTTTTGGGCATGGCAATTGCTCCGATGGCATTGAAGGTGAGGATGGAAATTAGTGTATGGCAGGTTCACACGCGTTATGGTTGGATAAAAATATCACTTATGCAGACTCCGGCTTGGTATCGCGCGACAACAGCTGTTTTACGGTGTCGCGGGGGTCTGCCTGCGCAAAAAGCACCGCATTTACCGCTTCGGTAATTGGCATGTCGACGCGATGCCGCCGCGCCAGCGCCAAGGCCGTTTGCGCGGAGTTCACGCCTTCAGCAACGTGTCCAAGTGCGGCAAGAATAGACTGCAATTTTTCGCCCTGCGCGAGACGTATCCCGACGCTGCGGTTGCGTGAAAGGTCGCCAGTTGCGGTCAAGACGAGATCGCCCAATCCGGTGAGACCCATAAAGGTTTCGGATTTGCCGCCCATTGCGACGCCGAGGCGAACGATTTCAGCCAGCCCGCGGGTGATGAGCGCCGCCCGGGCATTCATTCCAAGTTGCATGCCATCGCAGATTCCAGCGGCGATCGCCATCACGTTTTTCAGTGCGCCACCCAGTTCCACACCGACCAGATCGTCGCTCGAGTAGATACGCAGCGTCGGGCCGTTGAGTTGAGCGGTCATTTCGCGCGCGAAGTCCAAATCGTTAGCCGCAAGCGTCAGGGCGCACGGCAAACCCCTGGCGACTTCCAGCGCGAAACTCGGACCGCTCAGCGCGCCATAGCGTATGCCAGGCTTCGTACCCTTGAGTTGGCCGACGGTTTCGTGTGGCAGCTTGCCTGTGTCTTTGTCGAAGCCTTTGCAGGCCCAAAGAATCGGCAGGTCTGGCGTGTGTTCGTGGATCAAGGCGGTGATTGCGCTCAAGCCGACTGTGGAGGTGGCTATCAGGGATAAATCTGCACCTGCCAGGGCGGCGGTGAGATCCGTGTCAATAGTAAGCGAATCCGGGAACGCGATGCCGGGCAAATACCGTTCGTTGGACCGCGTGATTTGCAGGCGCTCAATATGGACGGTGTCGCGCCCCCAAAGTGTCACAGCGTGCTTTTGAGAAAGCGAGATTGCAAGCGCCGTACCCCACGCACCAGCACCCAGCACAGCAAGCTTCATGCGCCCCAGACTTGTTGGGCACGCACATAGCCTGCTTGTCCATCGCGGTGCCTCACCGGGAGCCAGCCATCGGCGGTGGCTGGACCAGTCGGTTCCAGAAGGACGGCGCGCTGTGCCTCGAATACAACGGCGGCATTGCCGTTCGGCGCTATTCGAATTTCGGCGGTGAGGCTGGCAATCTGGACGAACCGTTTGTCGCCCAGGGACGCGTTTTCCAGCCAGCCAATGGTGTTCCCCGCGTCGCGTATTTTCGTCCATTTGTCCAGCTTCACCAGCACTTCCACCGGATGAAAGCGGGACAGGATGAAGATTTTGTTCGCTCTGGTGGACAGGCCGTCGTACAGGATCGCCGGTTTTTCACCAATCGATGCGAACAACGGTGCCTGCGAGGGCGATGGTTGCGCCAGCGCGGGTACCAAACAAAACGCCGCACAAAAGGTGGCGGCGTTTCGGTAAGTCAGGAAAATTTCCATGACGACATTGTGCATCAAATCGTTCTAATGCGTCACCAACTGCGCGGCGGCAGGGTCGACAACCGCCTGTTGGGAGTCGTGTTGCTTTTGCGCCTGATACAGCGCTTCAAAATTGACAGGGTTCAACAGTACTGGCGGGAAGCCAGCACGTACGATGGCGTCCGAGACGGTCTCGCGAACATAAGGGTAAAGAATATTCGGGTTGCTGATGCCAAGGACCGGATCAAGATCCGCTTCCGGCACATTGCGGATCGCAAAGATGCCAGCCTGATTTGCCTCGACCAGAAACATGGTTTTCTCTCCAATCTTGGCGGTGATGGTCAACGTCAACTCAGTCTGGAACACACCTTCATCGACTTTGCTTGAAACGTGGTGAAGTTGAACATCCACTTGAGGCGCTTCGCGTTCAAGGAAAATCTGGGGTGCATTGGGAACTTCCAGCGAAAGATCCTTTACGTAGATCTTTTCAATGGAGTAAACGGGTTGGTTTTCTGGGGTCGTTGCATCAGTCATTTCATTTCCCTCGGTAAGTTATACGTTTTTCAAAATGTCAGGCGCGAGAAGCGGATCAAGTTCACCCGCCTTGTCCAGTGCAGAGAGATCGTCGAAGCCACCCACATGCCGTTCGCCGATATAAATTTGCGGCACGGTACGTCGACCGGTTTTCATCATCATTTCGTCGCGTTGGACCGGATCCAGATCGATACGAATCTTCTCGATCGCTGCCACACCCTTGGACCGCAGGAGGCGTTCAGCCATGTGGCAAAACGGGCACACACCGGTCAGATACATGGTAATTTTGGGTATCGCCGACATCTTCTTTATTTTTCGACTGGCAGGTTGGCCTGTTGCCACGCCCCAAAGCCGCCTTGCAGTTGATATACGTCAGCGAAACCGCGCTGCTTCAGGAGCCGCATCGCGGCACCCGCGCGAGCATTCGTGCCGCAGGTCACAACGACGGGTTTGTCTTTGTATTTTGCGATTTCGTCGATACGCTTGTCGATCTCCGCTAGCGGGATATTTTTCGATTTCGGGATGCGCCCGCCGCCGAATTCACCCGTCGCACGAATATCAAGAATGAGCGCATTGCCGGTGTTCATCAATCGCGTGGTTTCGAGCGTCCCGATTTCCCGGGAACTGCCGATCAACTTCGAAACCGACGGCCACAGCAACATGGCACCACTGGCGACGAACAGCAGAACCAGCATGATATTTTGTGAGAGGAACTCGGTCATAGGTCGGCAATGAGAAGGTGATTTGGACTGGTTATTCGGATGAAGACGCGACCGGGCGCGAAAACCTGATATTTTACCAACTTGCTGCGACAAAGTACTCAATTGCGTGGCAATTTCTTCCGCTTGTGTAAATGTAGACGATTGCAACAAAAGCAAGACCTTATTGAGGCAGCTCCAATGAAAAAACTCGTATTGATGCGTCACGGCGAAAGTACCTGGAATCTGGAAAACAGGTTCACCGGCTGGAAAGATGTTGAATTGACCGAAAAAGGTGTCGAAGAAGCGCGCCAGGCGGGACGCCTGCTCCGGGCCGAGGGCGTCGATTTTGACCTCGCTTACACTTCACTCTTGACGCGAGCAATACGCACCTTATGGCTGACGCAGGAAGAAATGGAACTTCAGTGGGTGCCCGTCGTCAAACACTGGCGTTTGAACGAGCGACATTACGGTGCGTTGCAGGGCTTAAACAAAGCGGAGACGGCGGCAAAATTCGGCGACGAACAGGTGTTGTTGTGGCGCCGAAGTTATGATGTTCCCCCGCCTGCGTTGGCGCGCGACGATGAACGCAATCCAGCGAAGGATCCGCGCTATTCGTCGTTGCTGCCTGAGGAGCTGCCACTTAGCGAGTGCCTCAAGGATACGGTGCTCCGCGTGGTGCCGTACTGGCAGATGGAAATTGCGCCACAGGTGCGTGCGGGCAAGAGGGTCATCATTGTCGCACACGGCAACAGCCTGCGCGCGCTTATCAAACATCTCGATCACGTGAGTGATGAAGCAATAGTCGGGCTCAATATTCCGACGGCTGTGCCGCTGGTCTATGAATTGACCGATGACCTTAGGCCGATACGCAATTATTATCTGGGCGACCAGCGTGCGATCGCCCAGGCACAGGCTGCGGTTGCAAATCAGGGCAGGGCGAAGGCGTAGGCCCATGGAATGGCCAGGCGGATAACCCGTGAGGCGAAATCGAAATTGGGCGTCGGCGTTACTGTTTGCGCTCTCCTGTGCCGTGAGCACTGCGGACCAAAAAACAGAACTCAATCAACTCCGGGGCCGAATCGAAAATCTACAGCGCGATCTTGCCAGGAGCGAGGAGTCACAAAGCGAGGTCGCTGACGCGTTACGGACATCTGAAAAGGCCGTCAGTGAGGTCAATCGCGGCCTGCTCGCATTGGGTCGCGAACAGGGCCATATTTCACAAAGCCTGTCCGACCTCAAACGAAGGATCGATGCGGGACGCGCCGATGTCGCGCGGCAGCAAGGGTTGCTGGACCGGATAATCCGGTATCAATATATTTATGGGAATACCGACGCGCTTCGACTGATGCTTAATGGTGAAGACGTTGCCGTTGTTGGGCGGCAGATGCATTACTTTGGTTATGTATCCAAAGCGCGGGTAACCGCCATTGCCGGATTGACGGAAAGTCTGGCGGCGCTCGCGGTGCTGGAAAGCAATGCAAGCACTCAACAGCAAGAGTTGGCAGCGAACGCCGACGCGCAGAAAAAAGCGCGCGCTGCGCTGCAGATCGAACGGGCAGCACGGCAGAAAGTATTTTCCAGGATAAAGGCCGACATCACCCGGAATCGCCGCGAAATCGGTCGCCTCAAGCGGGACGAGGATCGACTCACAAAGTTGATCGATCAATTGGCGAAAACGCTGGCGAAAGATCGTGCGAGCCGCAAAGACCGCCGGGTCGAGCGCATCCAGCAAAAGGAACAGTCCGTAGAAACTGACGCGGACGATTCTTTCGTTGGGCGTGCCTTTCAGACCTTGCAGGGTAAACTGAAATTGCCCACGCGAGGGGAACTTAAGGGCCGCTTCGGTAGCCTGAGGGAGGATGGCGGAGTGACCTGGAAGGGCTTGTTCATTCGAGCCGAGGCGGGGCAGACCGTGAAAGCGGTCGCGGATGGTCGGGTGGTTTTCGCTGACTGGTTGCGAGGATTCGGAAACTTGCTCATTGTTGACCACGGCGGAGGCTACATGAGCCTCTACGGGAACAACGAGACCCTGCTGAAGCAGGTCGGTGAAAGAGCGCAGAGCGGCGAAACAGTCGCGTCGGTCGGGTCAACGGGCGGTGCGCTGGAATCGGGTGTATATTTTGAATTACGTTACGAGGGTAAGCCGTTCGACCCGATGAAATGGGTGGCGCGCTGAACAAGAATTTTGAGTTGAAGTCAATAATTATGAGGATGGCATGGACAACGCATCAAAGAACGTTCCCGGCAATACGCTGAGTCGCAAAATAAAAGCGGCTGGTTTGGTAGGGATCGGAGCCATCGCCGGGGTCATGTTGAGTCTTAATTTCTCCGCAGTCGCCGAGCGACAAAGCACGATGCTCAATCTGCCGATTGAAGAGGTGCGAATGCTCTCCGAGGTGTTTGGTCGCATCAAGAGTGACTACGTGGAAGATGTGGACGACAAGCGCCTGATCAAAGAAGCGATCAACGGCATGTTGACGGGCCTGGATCCGCATTCGGCGTTCCTCGATGCGGATGCGTTCAAGGAAATGCAGACCACGACAACCGGCAAGTTTGGTGGCTTGGGCATCGAGGTTGGTGCCGAAGATGGATTTGTTCGCGTAATCTCACCGATTGACGACACGCCGGCCTTTCGGGCGGGTATCAAGGCAGGTGACTTCATCATTAAGGTAGATGAAACCAGCTTGCGGGGGATATCACTTACCGAAGCAGTCAAACGCATGCGCGGTGAGGCTGGTACCGAAGCCAAACTCACGATTTTGCGTCGAGGCGAAGCGAAGGAATTGATATTCAGTGTCAAGCGCGCCATTATCGAAATTCAAAGTGTCCGGTCACGTTTGATCGAACCCGGTTATGCCGTTATCCGGCTGACGCAGTTTGAAGAAAATACTGGCGAAAAGATGACGCGCGCAATCATTGATGCCTACAAGCAAAACGGCGGCGCACTGAAGGGATTGGTGCTCGATCTGCGTAACGATCCAGGTGGTCTGCTGAACGCGTCGGTTGCAGTGTCGGCCGCTTTCCTGCCGAAGGACGCGCTGGTTGTTTACACGGATGGCCGTGTTGAAGACGCCAAGATGCGTCTGCACGCCCGTAAGGAAAACTATCTGCGCAGCCCCAATCGGGAAGATTATCTTGCCAAACTTCCACCTTCGATAAAGAACGTGCCGATGGTGGTGCTGGTCAACAACGGCACGGCGTCGGCTTCCGAAATCGTAGCGGGTGCGTTGCAGGATCACAAACGCGCGACGATCATGGGTTCACAAACCTTCGGCAAGGGTTCGGTTCAGACAATTCTGCCTTTGGGCAACAATAGCGCGATCAAATTGACGACAGCGCGGTACTACACGCCGAATGGTCGTTCGATACAGGCCAAAGGAATCGCCCCCGACGTAAACGTGGATGACGGCTCGCAGCGGTTGGCAGTGCGCGAAGCTGATCTTGAACGGCATCTGGTTGGCGACGACGAAAAGAAAGCGGCAGACGCATTGAAGGCAAAACTCGAGTCCACGACCGAGGCGACACTATTGCCACCGGAGAAAAATGGCAAGGATGGCAAGATAAAAGGTTCACCCACGAGTGGTTTGCCCGGCAAGGATGGAAAGACTGCGGTTGCTGGCGGCGCAAGCGTTGCGGTGCTCGATAGCAAGGCCGAAGAAAAGCAGGCGGACTACAAGCCTTTGAACGGCGTTGATGGGAAGCCAATTGATTTTGTTTTGCAACAAGCGATGAACCAGTTAAAGGGTCTACCGGTTGCTGCCAATCCACGCGCGCTGGTGGCTAGTGCCAGCAGTACAATGGCGCTGCCCAAGCCAAAGCTGGACAAAGTCGACGGCCCTGCTGAGAAGGCCGAGACTGGCGCGCGGTAAAGGCGTACTGCGGCCAGGGTATGCGTTAGGACCGCGCAGCAGACCTCTGGTCGGGTAAGTTCGGTGCCAGAAACCACAATGGATGATGATGCACTGCTTCGCTATAGCAGACATATCCTGCTCAACGAGTTTGGACTCGAAGCCCAGCAGAGGCTTGGCCAGTCGCATGCGTTGGTAGTGGGCGCGGGTGGACTCGGCTCGGCGGCGTTGATGTATCTCGCTTCGGCGGGTGTCGGGCGCATCTCCATTGCAGATGGTGACAAAGTCGACCTTACGAATTTGCAGCGCCAGATTGTCCATCGCGAGGATACGCTCGGAATGAACAAGGCTTTGTCTGCGGAGCGCCAGTTACGGACAATCAATTCGACCATCCGTATCGATGCGATCCAGGAGAGACTGCACGGAAAGACACTCGGTGACGCAGTCCGAAGTACGGATGTCGTCTTGGACTGCTCCGATAACTTCACGACCCGTCATGCGATTAATCGCGCATGCGTTCACCACAAGAAACCGCTCGTTTCGGGTGCCGGCGTGCGCTTCGATGGACAGATCACAAGTTTCGATTTGCGACGTGCAGATAGTCCTTGCTACCACTGTCTGTTTCCTGATGATGCCGATGCCGAGGAAGAAAGATGTGCAGTCATGGGTGTTTTCGCGCCGCTCGTCGGTGTTATCGGCACGATGCAGGCGGCGGAGGCAATTCGATTATTGGCCGGCATCGGAGAACCGCTTACCGGGCGCATGTTGATGCTTGATGCGCGATCAATGAATTGGCAGACAGTCAAGTTTCGTCGGGATGCGCATTGTGCGGTCTGCGCCCCGCTCGCAGGGACAGCGGTTACGGAGAAGAAATATGAAACGACTATTTGAATTTTTTTTGCGGCAGGCTTTGGTTGCGTGCATTGCTTTTTTCGCACTCTTCGCGAATGCGCAGGAACTCTGGAAATACACGGACAAGAACGGCCGAGTGACCTACTCGGACAAAGCGCCGATTGGCGGTGAGAAAGCGGAGCGCGTTAGTGCGGACACGACGGGAACGGTGATCCCCGCAGCCAAGAATTTGTTGGACGGCGCTACGCAAAGCAGCGCGAGCGTGAACGCCCGGGCATCGGCTCGCGAAGGCGTGCGGGAGCGTTATCGCAAGAATGTGGATACGGCCCGGGAAGAATTGGAGCTGGCAAGAAAAGCACTGCAGGCGGGGCAGGAGCCTACACAGGAAGAACGCTTGATCGTTGTCGGTCGTGGCAAGGACGGACAACCCACGGGTACCAACGCGGTGAATCGCAAGCCAGAATACTTTGACCGTATCGCCGGTTTGGAAGCGGCAGTGAAGACGGCTGAGGAGAAAGTGGCAAACGCGGAAAAAGACTTTCGCCAAAACGCGCCAAAATAACAACGGTTGCGGCGTTAGCCTACCGATATTTCCTCAAGCGCCCATCGCGGCTTGATGTTAAACGAGATGTCCGAATTCTCAAGTAGGGCAGGATCTTCGGCAAGCCGCATCGCAGCCGCAAAAGCGATCATGGCGCCATTATCGGTGCAGAGCTCCATCGGTGGGTAGAAGACTGCAACACCGCGCCTCCGTACTGCTCGAGTGAGTTTTTCCCTCAGTGATTTGTTGGCACCGACTCCGCCTGAAACCACCAGGCGGGTCAAGCCGGTTGATTTGAGTGCTGCGAGCGATTTTGTGACTAGCACATCAACGACCGCTGCCTGAAACTCCGCCGCGACATCAGCGCGGGACTGCACATCGAAAGTGCTGTTGGCCTCCGCCTTTCGGATGAGCGTCATCGCGGCAGTCTTCAAGCCGCTAAAACTGAAATCCAGATCTCCGCTCGCAACCATCGGTCGGGGCAATTTGAAGCGCCCAGGATTCCCCGTCTCCGCAAGCTTGCTCAACGCCGGGCCACCGGGGTAACTCAGCCCTAGCAACGATGCGGTCTTGTCGAACGCTTCCCCAGCCGCGTCATCGACCGTTTCGCCCAAAAGTTGGTATTGGCCGAGTCGTTCGACTGCCATTAATTGTGTGTGGCCCCCGGACACAAGTAACGCGACAAACGGAAAATCCGGTCGCGGCCGGGAGAGTAGCGGGGAGAGCAAATGTCCCTCCAGGTGATGTACGCCGATAACAGGCTTGCCGAGCGCAGCACCCAAACCGGCGGCGACACTGCTTCCGACCAGAAGCGCCCCCCCCAAGCCCGGGCCGTGGGTAACAGCAATAGCATCAATTTCGCAAAGTGAACGCCCACCTTCCTTAAAGACGCTCTCTATCAAGGGAACAAGACGACGAATGTGGTCCCGTGATGCCAGTTCCGGGACGACACCACCGTATGCGGCGTGCATCTGAACCTGAGAATGTAGGCGGTGCGTGAGCCGCCCGGTCGCGCTGTCGTAAAGCGCTACGCCGGTTTCGTCACAAGAGGATTCAATACCAAGGATCAGCAAGCAAGAACGATCAAGGAGGGAATAGCTTGGCAAAATTGCCGTAAGTCGTTATTATATTGGGCTTTCTGCCGTAACCATTGGTAAAAAGAAAGCAGTTAGCAGTACAACTTCAGACCCTCAATCTACCGTCAGGTCAGATTGGTTGGGCATAACTAGAAAGCCAGAAAGGTATTTTGAATGTTAGTCCGATTGAAAGAGAACGAACCGTTTGACGTCGCCCTGCGCCGCTTCAAACGCGCAATTGAAAAGACTGGTTTGCTTACCGAGCTTCGTGCTCGTGAGTTTTATGAGAAACCTACCGCTGAGCGCAAACGCAAACACGCGGCTGCCGTCAAGCGCCGCTTCAAGCGTCTGCGCAGCCAGATGTTGCCGCCTAAGCTTTACTAAATATCAAGAAGGTTAGAACTTATTGAGGCAGGTGACACGCGTCGCCTGCCTTTTTTATTTCTGGAGAAGCGAAATGACGTTACGTGAAAAAATCAACGAGGACATGAAAGCAGCGATGAAAGCACGCGAGACCGAAAAGCTAGGCGCGATTCGACTCTTGCAGGCGGCGCTGAAGCAAAAAGAGGTCGATGAACGTATCGAGCTTACGGATGACATCGTATTGGCCATCATTGAAAAAATGCTCAAGCAGCGCAAAGACTCGATCGAACAATTTACGGCAGGCAATCGCCTCGACCTGGTGGCAAAAGAAAAATTCGAAGTCGGGGTGTTGTCAGTATATTTGCCACAACAATTGTCCGAAGCCGAGGTGCTGGCGATTCTTGATAGCGTTATTCGTGAGACTGGTGCCACCTCTGCAAAGGATATGGGTAAAGTGATGAACGCGCTGCGTCCCAAAGTTGCCGGTCGTGCGGATATGGGCGAGTTGTCCGGGATGGTGAAATCGCGACTTGCCTGAAAGGCACAACCGTTACGGCGCAAACGCTGGCCCGCCCGCCGGGCCTTGATTTATCAGCGTCTATAATTGTTCATGATTCCGCAAGATTTCATTCAGCAACTGCTCGCGCGTGTCGACATCGTCGACATCGTCGACAAACACGTGAAGCTGAAAAAATCCGGTCAAAATTACTCGGCGTGTTGCCCGTTTCACAACGAAAAATCTCCGTCATTTTCAGTCTCGCCGACGAAGCAGTTCTATCACTGTTTCGGCTGCGGTGTACACGGCACGGCCATTTCGTTTTTGATGGAATATAACGGCATGGGCTTTCGCGATGCGGTGAAAGAACTTGCCGACGGCGTTGGCATGACGCTGCCAGTCGAAGCCAATCGCGAGGAGGCCGTTGAGCGCGCACATGAGGCCGCATCATTGGGTGAATTCCTGACTGCGGCGATGAATTTCTATCGACGAGAACTTAAAAAAACACCGAAGGCCATTGACTACTTCAAGAATCGCGGTCTTACAGGCGAGATCGCCGCCAAATTTGCACTGGGCTATGCGCCCGATGACTGGCAAGGATTGAAAGCGGCTGTCGACGATTACACCGCATCTGCACTGGTAGAGTGTGGTCTGGTGATCGACAACGACGAAGGCAAACGTTACGACCGCTTCAGGGATCGCGTCATGTTTCCCATCCTCGACCAGCGCGGCAACGTGATTGGTTTTGGTGGCCGTGTGATTGGTCCGGGCGAACCAAAATACCTGAATTCGCCAGAAACGCCCTTGTTTGAAAAAGGCCGCGAACTCTACGGACTTTTCCATGCGCGACGCGCAATTCGCGATACGCAGACGGCTATTGTCGTTGAGGGCTACATGGATGTTGTTGCCCTCGCACAAAATGGGGTCGAGAACGCGGTGGCGACACTCGGTACCGCAACCACACCCATGCATGTGCAGAAATTGTTGCGCATGGCCGATAACCTCGTATTTTGCTTTGATGGTGATAAAGCCGGTCAACGTGCCGCATGGCGGGCTCTCGAGCAAACCCTGCCCGTGGTGATTGATGGCAAAGACGTGCGCTTCCTGTTTCTGCCGCAGGAAGACGACCCTGATACCTTCGTTCGCCGACTCGGCAAGGAGGCATTTCTTGCGGAAGTTAAAAACGCCAAGCATTTGTCTGCTTTCCTTTTTGATGAGCTAGCCGCACAAGTTGATCTGGCCAACGAAGAGGGTCGCACGCGATTATTGATGTTGGCCAAACCGTTGCTGTCCCAAATCACAGCGCCCGCGCTGAGTCTCATGCTGCAGCGAAAACTTGCCGACATTGTTGGCTTGGGTGTGGTCGAGATTCAACGGTTAATTCCTGTTGCTGCCGGGAACAATTCGTCACCTGATAGCCGAACCGCGCCCCAATATACGCGCGGCAGTGACAATGCTCCGCAAAACAAGAATGGCAACAAAGGCGGTTTCGGGAAATGGAAAGCGCGCGGTCCGGAGCCCGGCGCACCGGTGCCGCGACGCAAAACCGCGCCCGCTGGTTCAGCCGCTCAATTGATTGCGCGAATGCTGCTAAAACCGGCACTTGCCGGACGCTTCGACGTCACAGTCGATGAACATGACGACACGTCGGTCGGCAGTGCATGCCGCGTAGCCGCGTACATCCGTGATCACGATTTCGAAGTGACCCAAGCGCAACTGATTGAACATTTTCGAGGGTCTGAGGACGAAGCTGAAATAAGCCGTGCGGCGTTGCAGCCCTTGCTGACCGACATGGATACCAACAAGCCTGACTTCGACCTCGACGCGGAATTTGATGGGGCACTAGCCAAACTGAGAGATGACGCGATCGCGGAACGAAAGAAGCGCGAGCAACAGAAGCGCGCGCAGGAAATGGGCCTGGGGTAGAGCAAGCATTGGTGCGGTTCTCAGGTCAAAAATGCCTGGAAAAGTGCGCCAAATGGCGGTCTCCGTGGGTTAATCTGGCAAGGCCGAAAAGGCGACCGACTTGCTGCCTTTGCGCGACTCCGCTTGGATAAACGCTTTCAGGACGCATATTAGTTGGTGCCGCGCGACATGCGTTAGGAAATAAGCTTCCTGACACGGTAGATCCGGGCGACGCAACACCGTTTTGCCTTCAAAAAGCTATCAAAAACAGACAGCTTTCGATATAATTGAGGGTTCCCCTGCCTTACTCCCGCTGTACTCCCTATTGACTCCCGTAGCGCATGTCGGCTGCGGCACCGGAAGCTTTGATATGGCACGCAAACCCAAAAGCGCACGCGACACCGACGAATTTCCCTTCCCCAATTTCAAGGCGCTTAAAGCCGAGGCAAAGGTGGTGGATGTCGAGGTGCAACGGACGCGTCTGAAGACCTTGATCACGCTCGGTAAAGAGCGCGGCTTCCTGACTTACGCCGAAATCAACGATCACCTGCCGGACATGGTCGACGCAGAGCAGATCGAAGCGATCACGACCACGTTCAACGAAATGGGCATTCAGGTTTATGACGAAGCGCCCGACGCCGAAACGCTATTGCTGAATGAGGCCGCACCCACGGTCGCCGATGACGAAGACGCCGCCGAAGAAGCCGCTCAGGCACTTTCCACAGTGGATTCCGAATTCGGCCGCACCACCGACCCGGTCCGCATGTACATGCGCGAAATGGGTTCGGTAGAGCTGCTCACGCGCGAAGGCGAAATCGAAATCGCCAAACGCATCGAAGACGGTTTGAAGCACATGATTCACGCGATCTCGTCGTGCCCGACGACCATTCAGGACATCCTGAATCTCGCCGACATGGTGGAGAAAGACGAGCTGCGCATCGACGAAGTGATCGATGGCCTGGTCGATCCGAACGAAGATGAAGTCGCCGAAGCGGAACTCTCCGACGACGATATCGATGAGGAAGAGATCGAGGAAGAGGAAGACGAAGATGGCTCAATTGCGGCCGCCAACCTGGAGCAGCTGAAACAGGATTCTCTCGCGCGCTTCAATGCCATCCGCAAGCTCTACAAAAAAATGCGCAAGGCGCTGACCGAGAAAGGCCACCGTTCGCGCGCGTACAAAGATTTGCAGGAAGAACTATCCGCCGAACTGATGCAGATCCGCTTTTCCGCCAAGCAGGTAGAGCGGCTTTGCAACGGCTTGCGATCGCTGGTCGATTCCGTGCGTCAGCGCGAGCGCCATATTCAGGAATTATGCGTAAAAAATTCCAGCATGCCGCGGGCGCACTTTATCAAGTCGTTTCCCGGCAACGAAACGAATCTGAAATGGATCACTGAAGAAATTACCAACGGTAAAGGCTATGCCGCCGCGCTGGTGAAGTTCAAACCTTCGATCATCGAGGAGCAGGAATTTCTGATCAATTTGCAAAAAGAAGTCGGTCTGCCGGTCAAGGACCTGAAGGAAATTGCGCGGCAAATGAGCACGGGTGAGGCCAAGGCCCGCCGCGCCAAGCGCGAAATGATCGAGGCCAATTTGCGTCTGGTAATTTCGATCGCCAAGAAGTACACCAACCGCGGTTTGCAATTCCTCGACTTGATCCAGGAGGGCAATATCGGTTTGATGAAAGCCGTGGACAAGTTCGAATATCGCCGTGGTTATAAATTCTCGACCTATGCCACATGGTGGATTCGTCAGGCCATTACCCGCTCGATTGCCGATCAGGCCCGTACGATCCGTATTCCCGTGCACATGATCGAAACCATCAACAAGATGAACCGCATTTCGCGGCAGATTTTGCAAGAGACCGGGCTTGAGCCGGATCCGGCGACGCTGGCCAAGAAAATGGAAATGCCGGAAGACAAAATCAGGAAGATTTTGAAAATCAGCAAAGAGCCGATCTCGATGGAAACGCCGATTGGCGATGACGATGATTCACACTTGGGCGATTTCATCGAGGACACACAGACGCTTGCACCGGACGATTCGGCTCAGTACACGTCGCTGCGCGATGTCACCAAGGATGTACTGGATTCATTGACCCCACGCGAAGCGAAGGTATTGCGGATGCGCTTCGGTATTGAAATGAATACCGATCACACGCTGGAGGAAGTCGGCAAACAGTTCGACGTGACGCGGGAACGGATTCGCCAGATTGAAGCGAAGGCATTGCGCAAGTTGCGTCATCCGTCGCGCTCAGAGAAGCTGAAAAGTTTTTTGGAAACCGACAGTTGATTTTCCATCCAGGCATCAAGAAAGTGGCCCGCATTGCGGGCCATTTTTTAGCCGGGTTTGAGCTCGGGACTTAGCGCCAGCACCACTTTGAGTGTGTGATTTGGATCGTTACCCGGCTCTGAAATAAAACCAAGATGGGCCGCGAGTGACAGCATCCCGGCATTTGCCGATAAGACTGCACCATCCATCGAAACGTACCCCGCTGCGCGTGCGCAGACGATCAATGCTTTCATCAACGTAGTGCCGACGCCACGGCCCTGCCATTCATCAGCGACTACGCAAGCGAACTCGATACTTACGCGATCTGCGTTAGGAAAATATCGTGCGACACCGACAATTTCACTGGTCGCCGGTACCAGCAGCAGCAACGCCATTTCGCGGTCGTAATCGAGTTGTGTAAAGCGCGCCATCATTTCTGCCGATAGTACAGAAACCGGATATTGAAATCGCGAATAGCGCGAGGCAACCGAAAGCTTGGCAACGAATGCATGCTCGCGCTCGGCATCGTCCGGGCGAACGGGCCGCAACATCAATTGGCCGCCGTCGTTCAGCAAAATCGCCTGTTCCAATTCGATGGGATAGGGAAAGATCGCCATATGGCGGTAGCGATTGTCGCTAATGGGCAGTTTGGGATTGATGACGATACGCGCGTCCACAACAGACGCACCCCCCGGATGCACCAGCACCGGATTCAAATCCATTTCTTCGATCCACGGCAACAGGCAAGACATCATCGATACGCGTTGCAAGATGTCGATAATCGCGTTGTCATCGATGGCCGGCACATCGCGATACGCGTTTAGCAAACCGCGAATACGGGTCGAAGCCATCAACGTCGCCGCGAGGCTCGGGTTCAAAGGTGGCAGTGCAAGTGCCAAATCGTGCAGGGCTTCTACGGCGACACCACCAGCGCCAAATGCAATCACCGGGCCGAATACCGCATCGCGTTTCAGTCCAACAATGACTTCGCGCTGATGTGCAAAATTCATCATTGGCTGGATATTGACGCCAACGATGTGCGCTTCTGGTTTGATGAGTCCGACCTGCTCCATCATGTCATCGTAGGCATGCCCGACTTGTTTTGTATTTACCAGGTTCAGTCGTACGCCGCCTACGTCGCTTTTGTGTGTGATGTCAGGGGAATGAATTTTCATCGCTACCGGATAGCCCATCTTTTTCGCAGCCGCTTGCGCTTCATCACGTGTAGCGGCTATTTCCCCGGCATTTACCGGCAATCCAAACGCAACGAGTAACGATTTCGCTTCAATCTCGGTCAGCAAAGTGCGCTTCTGGCTTAACACCAGCGCGCGGATGCGCGTTGCCTCCGCCACCGCTTGTGCGGCATGGTGGAAATTCAATCCAGTGAACGCCGGTACCGATTCAAGCAACATTGCTTGATGCCGCTTGAAGCGAACCATAAAGGACATCGCCTCCACTGCATTTTCCGGCGTCATGAAGTTGGCAATTCCAGCCTTTTCCAGCATCGTCCGAGCCTCGATGATCGACGCGCCGCCGAGGAACGCGGTAAACAGTGGCTTTGCGTGCTGCTGCGCAATTGGAATGATCGCCGCGGCGGCAGCCTCCGGCGTCGTGACTCGCTGTGGACAGAACAATACCAGCGTCGCATCCACATTTGTGTCATCCATGACCGCCTGGGTGCTCACTGAAAAACGCTCAGCTGTCGCATCACCGATAATGTCAACTGGATTTGCCCTTGACCAGTGTTCCGGCAATGCTGCATCCAGTACTTCCATCGTACTCTTGGAGAGTTTGGCGAGTTCAAGTCGGTTATCGATTGCAACATCAGCGGCAACGACCCCAGGACCACCGCCGTTCGTGACAATCGCCAATCGCGCCCCGGTCGGACGTTTCGTCATAGTGAGTACGCGCGCCGCAGCAAATAACTGTAGTGAGCTCGATACGCGCACGGCACCCGAGCGCGCAAGTGCGGCATCAAAAACTGCATCACTGCCTGCCAGCGCGCCCGTGTGGCTGGTGACTGCCTTGGTGCCTGCGCTGTGACGCCCCGCTTTGAAAACCACCACCGGCTTTACCCGCGCGGCTGCACGCAGGGATGCGAGAAAGCCGCGCGCATCTCGTATGCCCTCGATGTATAACAATATGCTTTTCGTTTCGGCATCCTGAACGAGAAAATCGAGCAGTTCGCCAAAGTCGAGATCAAGCGCGCCGCCCAGAGAGACGACGCTGGAAAAGCCTATCTCCGTCGTTGCCGCCCAATCCAGCAACGCAGTACACACCGCGCCAGACTGTGAAATCAACGCAAGCGGACCTGGCCTGCAGGTGGCATTGGCGAAGGTGGCATTCAAGCCGATGGAGGGGCGCATGATACCAACGCAATTGGGGCCGATCATACGCATACCACTGCGTTTCAGTTCGTTTTGAAGGAGCTGTGTGCGGATGCGCCCTTCTTTGCCGGATTCATTAAAGCCCGCAGAAAGGACCACAGCGTATTTAATGCCCTGGGTGCCCGCGACATGCATAACTTCAGCGACGGTGTTTGCTGGCGAGGCAATCACAATTAAATCTGGCACGGTCGGCAAGTCCTCGATAGAGCGATAACACGTGTCGCCAAATACGGTGCGATATTTAGGGTTCACCGCGTACAAGACGCCCCCATGCGCGCTCTGGTACTCGTTGCTGCGCATGTTTTCGAGCACAAAGCGGCCCAGCGCACCTTCGCGCTCCGAGGCACCGATCACCGCTACGCTACGCGGAACCAGAAGGTGATGAAGATAATGGATCGACATCGCATTAGTATGCATGCAATTCCTTGCCGTTCGATGACAAGAGGCTACGCCGAGCCGCTATAATCTTGACTGCAATTCCTTTCAAGCAAGGGCCGTTAGCTCAGTTGGTTAGAGCAGAGGACTCATAATCCTTTGGTCCCTGGTTCAAGTCCAGGACGGCCCACCAAACACTCTGCAAATGGTTCAACCGCATATTTCGCCCGCTGCCTCAACGGGCCTGCATTTCAAATCCGTCTGCGTCGCGGGGCTGAAACCCGGGCCGAGCGTTATCATCACCGGGGCGGTGCACGGCAACGAAACGTGCGGCACACAGGCAATTCATCGCGTACTCGAGGACATCGCCCAGAAGCGCTTGAGTATCGTCAGCGGCATGGTCACATTCGTGCCGATTACCAATCCGCTGGCATACGCGCGCCACGAACGGGCGGGAGATCGGAATCTGAATCGCAATCTTTATCCGGTCGCGCAGCCCGCCGATTTTGAAGATCATGTTGCCAACTGGCTGTGCCCGTTGTTAGCGCGTCACGAGGTGCTGCTCGACCTTCACTCGACCCGTGCGCAGAATCCCGCCTTCGCGATGCTCGGGCCCGAAAACAATACCGGTATTTTGCAGCCGTTCAAGCATTTCGAAAAGGAACGAGCGCTCGCCAAACGACTCGGCGTGCATCGGTTTGTAGATGGTTGGTTAAGCACCTATGCGAAGGGTGTGGAGAGGCGCGTGAGTGATACGGTTCCCTCCGGCAATCGCGCGAACGCGCTGAACACCGATCCGCGTTACGGCGTCGGCACCACTGAATACATGCGCTCCGCTGGCGGCTATGCGATCACGCTCGAATGTGGCGCACACGATGATCCGGCGTCGCCGGAGGTTGGCTATCGCGCAATTCTCAACACGCTCGCGTTCCTCGGGATTACGTCGTCGCCACCACCACAACCGGTGGAAAAATACGAAGCACTACGCATGGTTGAAGTTCACGACAAGAACAATGTTGGCGACGCCTTCAGCCGCGCGTGGGCCAGTTTTGATCGCTTAAGCAAAGGGGATCTCATCGGCACCCGGCATGACGGCACGCGCTTGCTAGCCGAAGACGAGGGCTGCATTTTGTTTCCGGACGCGAAAGCGGAGCCTGGCAATGAGTGGTTCTATCTGACGAAGACGGTTGTAGAGATTTGAGTAAAGTCCAGGGATACGCAGAACAATCGATTTTTGTGCGACCGAGAGTCAAGGCGCGCGTTCGGTGTGGCGACGCAAGCCCAATTTGCCCGCAACGTCACGGCGCGCGCACAACTTTGCCGCCAAACCATGCCCGGACGGGTTCTTCGACGCGCGTCATGAGTACGTGTGCAACAGTGATCGACACCACTACCGACGAAACCATGAGTAGTGCGAAATGCTCTGCCGTGCTGAAAAATATCGAGAGCGCCATTAGCAGCGGAAAGTGGACGCAATAGAGAGGGTAGGAAAGGCGTCCGAAATAGGTGCATACCTTGTGCCAGACGCTGTTGCTTTCGATGGTGCACCTTAGCGTGCAGATGACGAGGACCGGCATGAGAATCACGGCGTTCACGAACCAATAGGCGTGGTGCCCGTCGAATCGCGGGACGGCCAACAAAAGCATGACCAACAATATCAGGTAGGCCGGCTTGATGTGCGGAACAAAGTGGAATTTGTCTTTGAGCTGGAAAATTAACACACCGGCAAAGAAGGAAAAAAATACTCTTGGAAACCCGCCAATGAAATTCTCGGTGCCCCACCCAGGTGCTTCGCCAAGCGCGCTGGTCGCGAAATAGAGTCCGATACTGGATGTCGCTACAAGTACAAATGGTATCTTTCGGGAAACACCAATCGTCGCGGCGTAAAAAAAATTGGCGAGCAATCCGAAAAACAACGACCAGGCCGGGCTGTTCAGGGGGAAAATAGCGCCGGGTATCCGGTCGATAAACACCTGTATATCGTAGCTGTTCAGATAGGGCAGAAAGGCCAGGTTCAGCAGCGAGGCCTTGGTCATCGCCTCCCAGGTGAAATCTGTCAGGCCATGGATTTTCAGCATAACAAGCGCGATTATGCCCAGCACGAGCCCAACAAAGTACATTGGGTATAGACGTATCAGGCGCTTCTTCGCGTACAAGGTTAATGCCATCCCCTGGATCAGTCTTTCGTGATAAGAGTAGGCAAGGACGAAACCGCTCAGGCAGAAAAACAATTCGACACCGATGGCGGCAGAGGAAAACACCGCTATATGGCCGATACTGTGCTGCGTGAAGTGATGTATGACAATAGCCAACGCCGCGACTCCCCGCAATCCATCGAGGAAAACGTATCGCTGGCGGGAAAAATTCTCTTTCATTGCCGAGTGTCGCTTCGCGTTTAGTCAAGTCGTGGCATACGCGTCGTCGGCAGACCATCGCAGCGCCGTCCGGGATCGCAACCAGTTGTAATCAGTGTTTGGTGCCAATGATATTGGAAATCATGGGCAAAGACGTTGGCGTCACCAAAAAACAGTTTTTTGGTGACCCGCAGGCACCAGGAAAGCGCCGTGGAAGCGGCACGCGCAGCCTCGAAGGTTTCCGTTGATCGCAGAATGCGTCGAGCTCATGCATGGATGCACCTCAGATGAAAGACCCGCAAACGCGAGCATTGACGAGCATTTCGGAGCATTTATGCTCTAAACACCCCGTCAAATGGCGTTCTGCGTTTCTACATTAATGAAAAAACAGATACGCCACAAATATCGCCGCCACCACCCCTGCGAAATCCGCGAGCAATCCGTAGGTAATCGCATAGCGTGTCTTCTTGATACCAACCGAGCCAAAATACAGCGCGACGATATAAAACGTCGTGTCGGCTGAGCCCTGGAAAATACATGCGAGCCTGCCGACAAAGGAGTCGACGCCATACGTTTGCATGGCGTCGATCATCATCGCTCTCGAGCCTGAACCGCTGATCGGTTTCATCAACGCTGTCGGCAGGGCGGGCGTGAAATCGGTGTTCACACCCAGTTGCGTAAAGAACCAGGTAAATCCGCTGACGACAAAGCCGAGGATGCCGGAATTACGCAGCACGCTGATCGCGACCAGCATGCCGACGAGATAGGGGATGATCTTGAGAGACGTCTCAATGCCGCCTTTGGCACCTTCGATGAAGGCGTCGTACACATCGATGCGTTTACGCAGCGCGGCAACGATGAAACCGGCGATGATCGAAAACAAGATCAGGTTGCTGAACACTTTGGAGAAAACTTCAATTTCCGGTTTGGTGAGAAAATTGCTCATATACCAGACCGCAGCGACGATCAGCGCGGTGAGCCCGCCCAGCCATCCCATGATGACGCGATCAAACAGGTTGATGCGCTGCTTGATCGCGACAGCAACCATTGAAACCACGGTGGCTACGTAAGTCGCGATCAGCGTCGGAATAAAAATATCGGAGGCGTCCTTCGCCCCCAGGATCGCGCGTTGCGCCATGATGGACAGCGGGATCAATGTCAGACCGGAGGTGTGTAGCACCAAAAACATGATCTGCGCATTGCTGGCCTCTTCCTTGTTCGGGTTTAGCGTTTGCAAACTCTCCATCGCCTTAAGGCCGAAGGGGGTGGCAGCGTTGTCTAGCCCGAGAAAATTGGCGGAAAAGTTCATCACCATATGGCCGGTGGCTGGATGGTCTTTCGGCACCTCCGGGAAAATGCGCGAAAAGAACGGCGCGATGATTCTTGCCAGCAGATTGATCGCACCGGCTTTCTCGCCGATACTCAATATCCCCAGCCACAGAGTCATAATGCCCGCGAGCGGCAACGCGATATCCATCACCGCCACCTTCGCTGCGGTGAAGGTACCGTCAATGATTCGTTTGAAGACTTCCACATCGCCGAGAAACAGCCATTGCGCGAGTGCCGCCAAAAAGCCAACCAGAAAGAAACCAGTCCAGATGTAGGTGAGCGTCATGGCGGGAAAGTCTTTTTATTGTTGGCGGTGTTGGCACAGCGATGGAAAGTCTTCCGTACTTTACACGTCCGTCTCCCGTTTGGTGATGTCAGAATGCGTTTTGTGGGTGCGGTGACCTTGCCGCGATTGGCCTGTCTCTCGGTTCCACTGCTTCGCTTCAAGTGTGCCCTTGTCTCGCCAGGTTAGCGGGAGCGGAAATCCTAACCCTGACCGACCAATTCATCACCCTATGTCGCCCACCCTCCTTTTCTGCTTCGTCATCGCCTACTTCGCGCTGCTCCTCGGTGTGGCGTGGCTCACGTCGCGCAACACCGACAACGAATCTTTTTTCATCGGTAACCGCAAAAGTAACTGGATGCTGGTGGCCTTTGGCATGGTGGGTACCTCGCTCAGCGGCGTGACGTTCATCAGTGTTCCGGGCGCGGTTGGTGCCGGCGCGTTCACCTATTTCCAGATTGTCATCGGCCAGTTGCTCGGCTATTTCGTCATTGCCTTTGTCCTCTTGCCGATTTACTACCGGCTGAACCTCACCTCGATTTATCACTATCTCGATACGCGTATGGGGCGGCACGCGTACAAAACCGGGGCTGGCTTTTTTGTCTTGTCACGCACGCTTGGCGCGACAGCACGCCTGTATCTGGTGGTGAAGATTTTGCAGGATGCCATTCTCGATGGACTGCACGTGCCGTTCTGGGTGACTGCCTTGGTTATCCTTGTGATGATCCTGCTCTATACCTACGAAGGCGGTGTCAAAACCATCGTCTGGACCGATACCCTGCAAACGGCGTGCATGCTGGCAGGCTTGGTGATTTGTGTGAGTTACGTACTTGAGGGACTGCATCTTTCGATTGGGGAGAGCCTGGCGCAATTGAATGAGCGCGGGCTATCAACGATTTTTTCCACCGACATCAACAGCAGCAAGTTTTTTGTTAAACAGATCCTCGCCGGCGTGTTCATTGCCATTGCGATGACAGGGCTCGACCAGGAAATGATGCAGAAGAACATCTCGGTGAAAACGTTGGTGGACTCGCAAAAAAACATCATCACCTTGAGTATCATTATGCTCGGCGTCGTTCTGCTATTTCTATACCTTGGCGGCCTGCTCACGCTCTATGCACCGACAGTCGGCGTACTAGAGACGGGCGACAAAATTTTCCCCGCCGTCGTATTGAGGCATCTGCCTGCGATGGTGCAGGTCATCTTTGTCATCGCGCTGATCTCCGCACTTTTTCCCAGTGCCGACGGCGCCATCACCGCGCTGACCTCTTCGTTTTGCATCGATATCCTCGGCATCAATCGACGCAGCGATTTGAACGAGGCGCAACGCAAAAATGTGCGCCACCGGGTGCACATTGGCTTCGCCGCGTTGTTTTTGCTGCTGGTGATGGGTTTCAAGTGGGCCGACAATCCAAGCATGATCGGGCTGATTCTGAAGCTCGCAGGCTACACCTATGGGCCGCTGCTGGGGCTATTTGCGTTCGGCATTCTCACGCGCCGGGTCGTTCGTGATCGACTCGTTCCGTTCATCGCCATAGCCGCGCCGATCATTTGCTTTTTTATCGACAAGTATCAGCGGGTGCTGTTTGGCAACTATGAGGTCGGGTTGGAGCTGTTGATTATTAATGGGGCGCTTACGTTTGCCGGTCTTTGGATGGTCTCCAGCGAAAGCAGGGTGGGCAAAGCGTCGCGTGCCCACGCGATCGCCGATGGTGGGCACGCTACACGTGGCCTGTCCTGAGTCTGCCGAAGGGCCCACCCAACAGCATCATTTGATCGTCACCCAGATCGGCGCGAACTTGTTGTCGGAACGATGTATTACGCTGACATTGGCACGCGAAACCCAGGGAATCACCTGGCGGTGCAGCGGAATGACGAGCACTTCGTTCTTGACCAGTTCGACGGCCTGATTGATCAGCGCCTGGCGTTTGGCTGTATCCATTTCAACTTCGGCTCTGTCGATCAGATCATCGAGCGCGGCGTTTTTGAAGTTGCCATAGTTGGTGTCACCGGCACCCTTGTCATTGAGGCTATGAAACAGCGGTTTTAACGTAAACATGGCGTCGCGATTATTGTCACCCCAGCCCTGCATGCAGGCGCTGAATTCTTTTTTTGGGGTGCGCTGGAAATACTGCGCTTTCGGCATCGTTTCGACTTTCGTATTGATGCCAATACGCGCCCACATACTCGCGAGTGCGACGCAGATTTTTTCGTCGTTCACATAGCGGTCGTTCGGGCAGTGCAGCGTAAAGCCAAAGCCATCCGGATAGCCCGCATCAGCCAACAATTTTTTTGCCGTTTCGGGATCGAAGGCGAAACGCTTGTCCATTGCAGCGGGAACACCTTCGCCCAATGGGCTCGGCGTCGCAAGCGCGGTTGGGGTTGCCAGCCCGCGCATGATCGAAGTCTTGATCGCATTCACGTCGATGGCCTGATACAGCGCCATGCGCACGCGTTTGTCCTTGAACGGGTTCTTGCCTTTCACATCCGAAAACAGCAATTCATCGCGCGCCTGATCGAACGTGATCGAGATGATGCGTGTCTCGTCACCCTCCCAGACTTTCAGGTTTTTGTCTTCCTTCAGTTTGGCGATGTCCTGCACGGCGGGGTCGAGAACGAAATCGAGTTCGCCGGATTGCAATGCTGCCATGCGCGTTGCCGCGTTGCCAATCGGGCGATACTCAATCGACTCAATGTTGCCCTCAAAGCGGCCGGCCTTGATGCCCCACCAGTCGGGATTCTTCGCGAGTACGGTCTTGATGCCGGGTTCATAGGAAACCAGCTTGAACGGGCCCGTTCCCATCGCGTTGCGTGAGGCGAAAGTGACTTCCTTGGTGCTGAAATCCTGCGCCACCAGGGCGTTATTTCTTTCCGCCCATTTCTTGCTCATGATCGGCACTTCACCGAGATAAATGTGCCCGACCGGATTTGGCGCTGCCGTTGTGAATTCAACGGTGTAGTCGTCAATTTTTCTGGCCACACCGGCAGGAACCGCATATGTTTTGTACTGATTTGACTTGGCCGCACGTTCAAACGAGAACACCACGTCGTCCGCCGTGAAGGGTGTGCCGTCCTGAAATTTTACGTCTCGACGCAATGTGACCACGCGTTTGGTCGGGCTCACCACTTTATAGCCGGTCGCAAGCCACGGCGTGGCAAACATATCCTTGCCGGGCTGAAACAGTCGCTCGTAGATCATCTGGTTGATCGACTTCGTGAAGCTTTCGTCCTGCCCGTGCGGGTCTTGCGTCGTTACATCGCCCACCGATGCCCAGCGAAAGTTTTTTGCCGACACAATGTTCGGAAACGTGGTGCATAGTGAAAAAAGGAAGCAAGTCAACAGAACGCGGAAATTCATTACATCCCCCAGCAAAAAAAATTGGATTGATTTTGTCAATGTGGAAATAGTCTATTCGACTACACACGAAAGCGCCATATGCGACTGTCCCTTTGGTGCCCGGCAGCGCATCGTCAACCCGATTGCTCAACTGCCCCCGGTTTGTTTCGGGCATTTATAGGTAACCTTTCAGGGCAATGTCCGTTGTTTGCCCGTGCAAAATGGTGTTCGTTGGGCGCAAAATCTCTTGGGGGGTTGAAACGGAATGTTCCGCGTGCGTTCCAATAAGGTAATTTCCGGAGATTGTCATGCGTGTTAGTTGGTTGCCGTATTGCTGGCGGTATCTGCTCCTGTCGCTATTTTGCGGGTGTTGCGTTGCGCCCAGTTTCGCCACAACAAAAAACCAGCGAATCGAAAAATCCTCGTCGGGTCCACGTCCCGAGTTTCCGACCGCGCGTAACCAAAGTGTGGAGTTCCCGCCGCTGGGGCCCGGCAACTATCCTGTTGCCTGTTCCAATCTTGCTCACGATGTGGCGCGCATGAACCAGCTCGGCGGGTCGCTGGAAGATTATTGGTCCGGCACGAACGACCATTACGTCGGCGATATCCTGCTCGAACCCGGTAGTACATTGAAGACCAGCCCGCTGGTGCCTGATAACGATCTTTATCCGGGGCGACGTAACTCGGTGGTGGAATTTGTCGTCATTAGCTGTTATCCAACCGACATCAGCAACAACCGTCCAGACTATCTGTTGCCGGACGGCCAACGCATTCCGCACATGCAACGGGGCGGTCAGGCGGCCGTTCTCGCCAGCCAACCCTGCACAGCGATTTTTCCCCTGCCGACAGGCTGCGGGCGCTGGCCGATGGTGGTGTTCTCCCACGGGCTGGCGGGGAGCCCAGTGGACGGCAAGTCGATTGATTTTCTGATGCGGCTGGCGAGCTACGGATATATCGTCGCCGCACCGTTTCATGGCGACGGTCGATTTTCGCGTCTGAGAGTCGAAGACCTTGGCGACCTTTTCTACATCATTCGCAACTTTGACCGCATCGTCGAACTACAGGCGATGCGACCGTTCAGCATGAAGTCTATGATCGACATGATGCTCGCGCATTCTGATTTCGGCGCGCGAATTGACGCGACACGCATCGGTGGCATTGGTGGCAGCATGGGTGGCGCCACCATGACTTGGCTACTTGGCGCACAACTAACCGACAATTACCCGCGATTGACAGCCAAGTCAACGGTGCAAGACCCGCGCATCAAAGCAGCTGTGGGTTACGTTCCTTACGCCGGGCAGAAATTTTTGCCCGCCTTCGGTGATGATAACGCGACAGCAAAAAATGTCACCGCGCCTTACCTTTCCATTTCCGGCACCAATGACACTACCGCGCCGATGTTCATGATGGAGCAGGCCGTGAACAACTTCCGCGGCGCACGCTATCAAGTGGCACTGAGCGGCGTTGAACACACTTACTCGCCCAGCTACGCCAACGATGTGTTTGGCTGGACAATTCCGTTCTTTGCTGCGTACCTCAATGGCGACAAATCCGCGCTCGACCGATTGACGCGACAAAGGCACGTGAGCGGTGGTCTTGATGATTATCTTCGCATCGACTACGTGCCGCCGTCGGCGCAGGTCAACGGCGAAGTACTGGTGGACGAGTTCTACAACACCCTCGTCAAGCGTCATTTCATCACCGCAAGCACGGCCGATAAAGATGCAATCGATCGCGGCAGCATGGGGGCGGGCTGGATAAGAACGGGTTATCAATTCAAGGCGTATACGCTACCTGGCCCTGCGGAAATGCGCGTCGCAACGCAGGCACCAGTGTGCCGATTTTATGCGCCGGTTCAGAATACACACTTCTTTTCAGCCGATAGCCGCGATTGTCAACTGCTGCGTGCAAGTCGTGCGTGGAATGATGAAGGAATCGCGTTCTGGATCAATAGTGCGTCGCGGACGAGTTGCGCGTCTGGCACGCTGGCCGTGACGCGGCTATCGGACTCGCGCTGGCGCGAGAGCACATCGAACCATCGCTACACGACGAGCAATTCCCAAATTGAGGATATGAAAGCCAACGGCTGGTTTGAGGAGGGCGTGGTGATGTGCGCACCGTTGTAGCTGAGGCTGCTACTCGTCTTTCAGTATGGCATTGGCACGCTGTAACGCATCCGCGTCAACCGGTGCGACCGTTTGCATCATTGCATTACGACGCCGATTCATTATCCACAGCAGGATCGCGCCGCCGATCAATAAAAAGAATGGGCCGAACCACAGAAGCCAGGTTTTGCCATCCACCGGCGGACGGTAAAGCACGAAGTCGCCGTACCGCGCCCGCAGGTGTTCTTTTATTTCTTCGTTCGATTTGTTCTGGTCCGCCAGCAGACGGATTTCACGGCGCAAATCGCCCGCCAGTCCCGCAGGAGATTCGGCCAGCGTCTGGTTCTGGCAAACCAGACAGCGCAATTCGGTTTCGAGTTTCTTTAACCGAACCTCCAGTTCAGGCGACATCGGTGCCATCTCCGGGGTCGGCGTTTGCGCGTGAGCGGCGAACGCGCATGCTATGAGTATGAAAGTCAAGCACTGGCGCGCTTTCCAGGCTACAAATGCCCCAAACTCCGCGCCAGGTATTGCGTTTGCCAAAAATATCCGCGCGATGGCCTTCATGATTTCTTCAACTCACGAATAACCGGCAACAATTTCTCGCTAAGCACCGTCGCGTCGATCGGGCCGGTATGCTTGTAGCGGATCATGCCGGTGGCGTCGATCACGAATGTTTCGGGCGCGCCGTACACGCCGAAATCGATGGCGGTGCGACCATCGAGATCACTTACTGAAGCCGTGTAGGGATCACCGAACTTTGCAAGCCACGCCTTGGCGTCTTCAGGTTTGTCTTTCCAGTTGAGCCCGATGATGGGCAACACTTGCGCTTTGGACAACTCATTGAGGAACGGATGCTCATAGCGGCACGATACGCACCAGGAACCCCAGACGTTAAGCAACCACACCTTGCCTTTCATATCTGCATTGCCCAATTTTTTTTCGGGCGAGTGGAGTTGCGCCAACGCGAATATGGGCGTGGGCTTATTGATCAGCGCAGAGGGAATTTCGCGCGGATTAAGCGACAAGCCGGTGTAAAGGAACCAGAGCAGCCCGAAAAAAATGGCCAGTGGCAGAAAGTAACGCCAGGTGCGAAGCATGTGTTTATTCCCGATGTCGTATGACTATTGCGCTGGCTGCGAGCCGGCTTTCGCTGGCATCGCCTTGCGTTGTTTCACCTTGGCGGTTGCAGCCGCAGGGTTCGCTACCGGTGCGGCTGGCACATCCACTGGCGACGCCGTCGACGTGCGCACCTTCACCTTCAGGCGATAGCGGCGATCCAGCATTGCCAACAGGCCGCCAAGTGCCATGAAAATACAGCCAAACCAGATCCAGTTGATAAACGGTTTGACGTAAATACGCACCCCCCACGCCCCATCGGCTGCACCTTCGACCTGTTCGCCGAGTGCGACGTAGATATCGCGGGTAATGCCGGCGTTGATGGAGGCTTCGGTCATGACTTGGCCGGAGGCAAAATAGCGGCGTTTCTCTGGCGATAACGTCGCCACCATTTTGCCGTCTTTGCTTACTTCAAAGATACCTTCTATGGCGGCGTAGTTTGGGCCGGGAACATCGCCGACTTTTACAAATTTGAATTGGTAGCCGCCCTCGGACACCGTTTGACCCGGTGCCATGCGCACATCGCGTTCGGTTTCGTAGCCCTTGACGAGGGTGACGCCGATGACGAACACGGCAATGCCGACGTGTGCCAGATGCATGCCGTAATAGCTGGAACGATTGGCGGCAATTCTGGCAAAGAAACTATCGCCTGGTGTTGCCTGATAACGATGCGCGAGTGCCGTCACACACGCGGCGATGATCCAGGTTGCCAGCAGTAATCCGCCGGCGACCATCGGCGTCCATTTACCCATCAGCAATGGGACTACGATCCCGGACGCCACCGCGATGCCGAATGCCCACTTCAATCGTGAGACGAGGTCCGGCAACGTGGCGTTACGCCAGCGTGAAATCGGCCCGACCGCCATCAGGAACAAGGCGGGTGCCATCAGCGGATAGAACACCGCTTCGAAATAAGGGGGGCCAACCGAAATCTTGCCGAGTTTCAATGCATCCAGAAACAAGGGATACAAGGTGCCCAACACCACCGCCAACATGGCGACGACGAGCAGCACGTTGTTGGCGAGCAACAAGGATTCGCGGGATGTCGGCGAAAAATCGCGCGGCACTTTGCCCAAGCCCAATTGGGGGGCCCGCCACGCATACAACGCCAGCGAGCCGCCAATCACGACGACGAGGAAGGCGAGAATAAATACACCCCGTTTGGGATCCGTTGCGAAGGCATGAACCGACGTCAGCACACCGGAACGGACAAGGAATGTTCCGAGCAAGGAAAGCGAGAACGCGATGATCGCGAGCAACACCGTCCAGCTTTTGAAGACACCGCGTTTTTCCGTGACCGCAAGCGAGTGAATAAGTGCGGTGCCCACCAGCCACGGCATGAATGACGCATTTTCCACCGGGTCCCAGAACCACCAGCCGCCCCAGCCTAATTCGTAATACGCCCATGCTGAACCGAGCGCAATCCCAATGGTGAGGAAACACCACGCAGCTGTGGTCCACGGACGAGACCAGCGCGCCCAGGTGGCGTCAAGTTTGCCGCCGATCAGCGCCGCCACCGCAAACGCGAAGGCCACCGAGAAGCCAACGTAGCCCATATAAAGCATCGGCGGGTGGTAGATCATGCCGGGATCCTGCAACAGCGGATTCAGGTCGCGCCCTTCGATAGCCGCGGGCAGCAGGCGATCAAACGGGTTGGAGGTCAGCAGCATGAACAGCAGAAAGCCGACCATGATCATGCCCATCACGGCCAGCACGCGGGCGATCACCTCCTGCGGAAGATTGCGACTGAAAATCGATACCGCAAACGTCCAGCCCGCCAGCATCAGTACCCACAACAGCAGTGAGCCCTCGTGCGAACCCCAGGAGGCGGTAATGCGGTAGTACACCGGTAATTTGGTATTTGAATTTGCCGCGACGTTCTGCACTGAAAAATCACTGCTAATAAAAGAATAGAGCAGACAAGCAAAGGCAAAGACGACGAACACAAACTGGCCGTGCGCCAAGGGTCGGGCGAGCGACAGCAGGCGTTGGTCGCCTCGGTACGCACCGACCAGCGGCAAAATGGCCATCGATAGCGCAAGGCAAAGCGCGAGAATGAGTGAAAACTGGCCTAGTTCTGGAACCATCGTGATTGCCTCGGTGCTAGATTCAATTGGGTTTCGGTGCTTGTGTAGGGACTGCTTTTTGTCCGGCAAACATACTGCCGTCGATCGATTTGCCGGCGTTCTTCAGCGCTTCTGCGGCTTCGGGAGGCATGTAATTCTCATCGTGCTTGGCCAACACCTCTGCCGCCCGAAACACGCCATCTTGTCCAATCTTGCCTTGCGCGACGACGCCTTTGCCTTCCTTGAACAAGTCGGGAAGAATACCGGTGTAGGTCACGGGAATGGTCTTGGCGGTATCGGTGACGTCAAATGTCACCGTAAGCCCATCGGGTTGGCGCTTCACGCTACCCGCGGTCACTAACCCGCCAATGCGGAAGGTACGGTCAACGGGCGCTTTGTTCTCGGCAACCTGGGAGGGCGTAAAGAAAAACACCAGATTTGAATTGAAGGCACGCAATACAAGGGTCACGGCAACGCCAATCACCAATAACCCAAGCGCAATCCACATGAAACGACGGTGTCTTGCTTTCATTGCGCAGGTCTTTTCGCTTTATCAGCCATCAGTTCTTCCCCAATTTCGGCTTGCGCGCGTTTTCCGCGCAAGCGCACCAGCGTAATTTCCAGCATGATCGCGACCACGAATGCACCGAATGAGCCCCACATATAGAACGCGCGCGCATCCATGGAAAAAAATGCTGCCCAGTTCATGATCCTGCCACAATGTTGGTTGCAGATAACGTGTTTGCCACCCGGGTGCTGTGGCTTCGGCCGCGTTCCCGCTCGAGGATGATGGCACGAACACGCACCAGTGAAATCGTGATCGCGTAAGTCCAGCAGGCTATTGCCATGATCAGCATCGCCCACAGCATTATCGCGGCCATTTTCGGCGAGGCGGTCACCGATACCGATGCGCCCTGATGCAGTGTATTCCACCATTTCACGGAAAAGTAAATGATAGGCACATTGACCGATCCAACGATGACCAGCAGCGCCCCCGCTTTGTCCGCACGCTTTTTATCTTCAATGGCGTTGATAAGCGCAAGGTAGCCGATGTACAGAAACAAAAGTATCAGCGTCGACGTCATGCGCGCGTCCCACGCCCAGTACGTGCCCCATGTCGGCTTTCCCCAAAGGGCACCAGTCCAAAGCGCGAGCGCGGTGAAGATTGCGCCGGTGGGTGCCAGCGCCTCCATCATCATTGCGGACAGGCGGGTATTGAAAGTAAGCGCCATCACGCCATACATCGCCATCGCCAGATAAATAACCATCGCCATCCAGGCCGCCGGCACATGGATGAAGATGATGCGGTAAACCTCGCCTTGCTGAAAATCCTCGGGTGCGACGAACAAGCCCAGGTATAGACCGATAACAGCAAAAATGGCGGCCAGCGCGGCGAACCACGGTACTAGTTTGCCTGCGAGGGGATAGAACGCAGTGGGGGAGGAATATTTGAATAGGCTCATTGCATCAATCCAGAGAAATCTTCAACGCTGCCGCAACCGCAAACGGCACTGCCAGTCCAGCCAACAACACAATCGCACCAAGCAGCGACAGATTTGCTGAAAAATCGATAGAGACCATTGCTTGTTCGACGGCACCGGCACCAAAAATGAGCACCGGAATGTATAGGGGAAGTACCAGCAACGCCAACAATATGGATCCGCCGCGTACGCCTAGCGTCAACGCCGCGCCAATTGCGCCAATCATTGACAATACTGGCGTTCCCAATATCAGACTTACACACAGTACAGCAAGTTCACCCGACGCAAGCCCAAACTGCAATCCGAGCAAGGGTGAGAGCACCGCCAAGGGTAAACCCGTCATCAGCCAATGCGCCACGATTTTGCCGGCGACGATTGTTGGCAATGGATACACCGACAATGCCAGCTGTTCCAGCGTGCCGTCAGCGTGATCATTGGCGAACATTCTGGGCAGGGTCAGCAACACCGACAATAGCGCCGCCACCCACACAACGCCCGGGGCGATGCGTTTCAGCAATGCAGATTCAGGACCTATCGCGAGCGGAAACAAACTGACTACAACAACAAAAAATGCTAACGCCTGTATTGCTTCCCCTTTTGAGCGCGCCGCGAGTCTTGCGTCGCGCGCCATAGCCACAATAAAACCGCGCTCAGGTTGAAATACCGGCGAGTCAATCTGGGTGAGCGAGTTCAGAGTGGCGGTCATCGCACCACTTCTATTCGTGAATCCAGATTCATTTCTTTTGCTCGCGATGCGATATCCAAGGCGAGATGCGTTGCGATACAGGCAATTCCGCCGCGACCAAGATGGCGGCCGATGAGCTCGGTGAACAGCAAGACGCCCTCACTATCTAACGCATTGGTAGGCTCATCGAGCAGCCAAAGAGGTTTGTGATGCGCATGGGAAAGCGCCAGCCACAATCGCGCCAGTCCGATGCGGCGCTTCTGCCCCTGCGAGAGTCGTCGCGCCAGCACGTGACGCCGATCAATCAAGCCGACCTTTTCAAGTGCCTCAAGTTGCGCGCTGGGCTCAAGGGAAATACCGTCGATCGACAACGCGTCGGCGAGGTTCTCGTGCGCGGTGAAATCGTCCTTGAGCGCGTTGTTATGGCCAAGATAAAGCGCAACGCTACGCCACGTTGCCGACAGCGCCCTCAAAGGCTCGCCGTTCCACAAGACGACACCTGCATCTGGCAGCGTCAGGCCCGCAAGCATCCGTAGGAGACTCGTCTTGCCCGAGCCATTCGCGCCCCGCAAGATCAATGCCTGGCCTGACGCAATGCCGAACGATATATTGTCAATAATCGTGCGAGAGCCGCGTTCCAGCCGCAGTCCGCTGCCCCTCAAAGTATCTGCAGCGGTCTGGGTTGAATTCGAGACCGAGGATGCTGCCATCAGGGTGCAACTTTGCCTATGGTCACGGTAACGCCCGACGCACCCGGTTTCACCACATCGGACAGTCCCGACAAGTCACCGGGTTGAAGTTGCGCATTCCCGGATTTTGAAACTCGCGCTTCGATGACCACTTCGGCGAACGAGGACAGGTTGACGCCGGGGGCCATCGCCATCGCGTCGGTAAGTTCGAATGCAACTGGGAAAGCATTGGCTTTCGGTGCGGGCACCCGCATGACCGCGAGCGGCATACGCGGCCCCTCCTTGGCGCGAGCGAAGACGAATAACGTATCGCCAGAGGCTAACTTGCCCGCAACATCGGGCGCGATGACAACTTTCCCTGTTACCTTGACGCCTGGTTTTGAAGCACTATCCTTCCCCGCATTACTGCTGGCCACTTGCGGGCTTTGTGCCAAAGGCGATGCTGCGGGCGCAGGCGCGCCTGCAACGGCATCAAGTTTCGTCGTCTTTACTTCTGCGATGATGGTCTCGACTTCGCGATAATCAGCGGAATCCTTTGGCACCAGTGTTTTCAATTTTTCCCAATAGACTAAGGAAGCAGGGCGATTGCCCATCCGCAGCTCAGCGGTGCCGGCCAGCGCAAGCGCTTTCATGTGGTTCGGATCCAGTTTCAATGCCTGCTTGATCAGCGCATATGGCTTGCCCTCAAATCGTCCCTGCTGGGTCATCACGGCGGCGTCGGCATAATCCGCCAAGAGCTGTGGATCGTTGGGCGTGAGTGCAGCCGCCCGCTCAAATGCGGCGCTCGCTTCGGCGTAGCGTCCCAATGCATTCTGCGATCTTGCCAACAGGATCCAGCCGCGCGGATCGGTCGGGTTCTGCTGCATTTTTTGCGAAAGACTGTCCACCATGGCCAGAATTTGTTTATCTGACATCGGAGGCTCTTCGCCCGGCTTGGTATTTTCTGTGTGCCCGATTGGCATACCGGTAGAGGTGGGTGCAATCCCAGCCATTTCTATGGCACGCGGCGCGCCGAGCGTCCCGTAGAGCACCACCGCGCTTAATGGCATTGCAACCGCGAGCAGCGCGACCAGCCACCATGGGTGCTTGTTTACCGCCAGTGTGGGGGCCGAAACCATTTGTTGTTCGGGCACTTCGTCGACCAAGCGCGCGGACAGTTCGCCCAGCGCCGCGGTGTGCTCTGCTTCGCTGATCGCACCGCGCGCTAATTCTTCATCGAGTTCGCGCCGTTGCGACTGGAAGATCGTGACGTTACTGCGCGCACCGGAAACCGGTTCGGTCGGCGTTTTCTCACGCACCAGCGGTATCACCACAAATGCCAACGCGACAACCAACATCAACAACGCAACGATTGAAAAAATAAGCACGGTCTGGTCAGTCAGGTAAGGTATGGCGCGCGCGACCGCAGCCAATATCGCACTAAATTATAGCCTGCGCCAGTGCGAGGATACGGATAGTGAAGCGGAACGACGTCCATGCCATCCGGCAGCGGTACTCGCGAAATTTTCGATTTGACTAAATACCAAAAACGGTTAGACTCAAGTCCGCGTTTGTCGAAGGGCTTTTGCTTGGGCAAACTAGAATAAGTGTTGCGAAGTTGTTTAGTACTCGTGGGCGGAAATGAAGGCCAGGCTTGATCAGCGTACTGCTGATGTTCCGGGCTTTTAAACCGCATGTCGACAGGCGTCAAGGGGTGGCCTGTTGAAAAATAGCCTTAGGGGGCCACAGTCATCATGCGTCATCGCACTATTCTCGAATATCGTGATTACCGATATTTAAAGCTGGCGGTGCTTATCGTCGTAGCGGTTATTTTTGCCTACGGCTGGTACGCATATCCTCTCGGACATTACGGCGGCACACCGCTCGGCTACACGCTGGGCACGATCGGTGCACTGCTCATCTTCTGGCTTATGTGGCTGGGCGTACAGAAACGCCGCTATCGCACTACCGGCGACGTGAAGGGCTGGCTATCGGCCCACATCTATTTGGGTACCTCGTTGCTGGTCATCGCGACACTCCACGCCGCCTTTCAGGTCGGCTGGAACGTACACACCCTCGCTTATGTTTTGATGATAATCGTGATCGCGTCAGGTTTCTATGGCGTGTATACCTATCTGCGATTCCCCGGCCTGATGACCGAAAATCTTGCCGAGGATACGCTCGAGAGTCTCACGCTAAAAATTGCCGACATTGATCGCGAGGCGCGTCGACTCGCGCTCGGCATGTCCGATGAGGTTAACCAGGCGGTGCTCGCATCGATTCAGAAAACGCGCATTGGCGGAGGCGTCTACGCGCAATTGCGCGAGCAAGTCTCCAGCTGCCCAACGACATCTGCGGTCAAGCTTATCAAATCCCGTTCGGGGACGGTGAAAGGCGATGCGGCGCGCAAGCATCAGGACCTGTACGGCATGATGTTGCGCAAGGAGCGTCTGGTTAGGCGTGCACGGATAGATATTCGCTATAAGGCAATCATGGATATATGGCTTTTTTTCCATGTGCCATTATCCGTCGCGTTGCTCGCGGCACTGGTGGCGCATATCGTCGCCGTTTTCTTTTATTGGTAGGCATTGATGAAAACCAAACTTGCGACCATTACGCGTAACAAGAAAGGCCAACCTGCGAGCACCGAACAGACGGTGGTCGCAGAGACACTCCGCATTGGGCGCGGTGCAGATTGCAAGTTACACCTGTCCGATCCACGCATTGCGCTGTTCCATGCCGAAGTCATTTGTGGAGTAGACGGCGTATCGTACATCGAGGCACGCGGCGGTGTGGTGAGCGTGGATGGGAGCTTCGAGAGCGCGGCAACACTGAAAACCGGGCAGCGGATACTGGTCGGCCCGTTTGAATTAATTGTCCTGCCGCCGCAGACCGATGTGGACCTTGCACTGAGCGTGGAACTCATCGATCCGCTGAAAGACGACCTTGAAGAGGTAAAGAGTCACGTCAAAGCGGGCCTGAAATCGACGTGGTTATCCAAGCGAACCTTCAGTTGGCTGGCGGGCGCTGCGGTATTCCTTGTTTTTCTTGCATGGCCGGTACTCAACGCACTCGAGCGCGGGCATGGAAAGGATACAACCAAGCCCGTACTGGCTGCAGACGCGTCCTGGGATGTCGGGCCACTGGCAAGCGCGCACGCAAGCTTTGGCAGTAACTGCAGCTCGTGCCACCAGCAACCATTCGTGCACGTAACCAACGGCGCGTGTGAAGACTGCCACAAGAAAATCGGCTGGCATTTTGCCCTTGATACCAAGGAAGCCAAGGCGGTGCATACAGGGGTATTCGGCGACACCCGCTGCTCGTCCTGCCACCGCGATCACAAGGGCGCGAATGGTTTGGTGAGAACGGATTCGAGGCTCTGCACCGATTGTCACCAAAACTTGAAATCCCGGCACCCACAGACAGGCGTTGTCGATGTTGCGGAATTCACCAAAGATCACCCACCTTTCAAGGTGTCGATGCTGGTGCCCGGAAAGACCGGTGCCGCTGCGCTCGTCCGTATTGCGCAGGACGACAAAACGCGTTACGTCGAAGCCTCGGGCCTGAAATTCCCGCACGACGTTCACATGAGTGCGAAAGGCCTGCGCGGCCCTAATGGCAAGGCGCAAATGGAGTGTAAAAACTGCCATGTGCCGGATGAGACCAGTACTCGTTTCAAGCCGGTGACGATGGGTGAACATTGCCAGTCCTGCCATTCGCTCGAATTCGAACCGAAGGCGACGACGCGCCAGGTGCCGCACGGTAAGGTGGCCGATGTCATGGCAACCTTGCAGGAATATTATGCGCAGGCAGCACTGACCGATGCAGCGATCGACGTGGTGCTCGAAGATGGCATCAAACGGCCTGGCCAGCGCGTTGGGGAGACCAAGCGCGAAGCAGCGCTTTCCTGGGCGAACAGCAAAGCGGAAAAAATTACCCAGGAACTATTTGAAATACGCGTTTGTTTTGAGTGCCATCAAATCAAGCGCGGCGAAGCGAACGCCGAGCCGGCGATGCGGTGGCTGATTGCGCCGATTGCCGTGACCCAGCATTGGCTGCCCAAGGCGCGTTTCCCGCATAGCCGGCACGACACTTACAAATGCGGGTCCTGCCACGATGTCGCGGGTTCCAAGAAGAGTGCGGACATCGCCATTCCGGATATCAAGAATTGTCGTGAGTGCCATGGCGGAAATGTGACGTCGAAGGATAAGGCACCGGGTACTTGTGAGACTTGCCACGGATTTCATACGGGCAGTCCGAAGTCGGGCGTACCACCGATTCTGCCGGGCAGCAATCAACCGAAGCTGATGCCGAAAACGGCTGCCGCCATCAGCTACCAGACCGCGCACGCCTCGTTGGCAACACAAAACGGAACTGGCGGAGCGCCGCAATGATTCGACGGTTGTTAAAGATCAGTACGGTCACTTTGATCGCACTGCTGGGGTCGTGTGGGGGCGGCAGCGGTGATGTCGGTACGGCGGTGTGTACCGGCACATGTACGCCTCCCGCGACCGCGACCGATTTTCTTACTGTCGAAGACGTCCAACGCGTGATCGCTCAGGCATCAGCGGAAGCGACGGCGCGCAAACTTCCAGCGACAATTGCCGTCGTGGATCGCGTCGGCAACGTGTTGGGTGTGTTTCGCATGACGGGCGCCAAGATGACGTTTCAAATCGGCGACCCAAAAGGGGCTGTAAATGGCGGGCTCGAGAAAATAGACATCCTTCCCGACACGTTTGCCGCCATCACAAAAGCGATCACAGGCGCATATCTTTCGTCGAACGGTAACGCGTTCTCGACCCGGACGGCGAGCCAGATCGTGCAAGAAAATTTCAATCCACGGGAGTTTAATCAGCCCGGTGGACCGCTATACGGCGTGCAATTTTCACAGTTGTCGTGCTCCGACCTGATGCGCCGCACCGAACATGGCACCGTTGGACCGAAGCGCTCGCCATTAGGGCTCGCTGCTGATCCTGGCGGACTGCCTCTTTACAAGAACAACCGCCTGGTTGGCGGGATAGGCGTGATCGCCGATGGAGTCTATGCCCTGGATCAGGACATCACCGATGTCGACCAAGACGACGATGAACTGATTGCCGTCGCCGGCACCATCGGCTTTGCAGCACCCGACGACATCCGCGCCAACCGTATTACCGCAGATGGTCGTACCTTTCGGTATGTCGATTCCGAAGCATTGCAGTCAAATGCGGCTCAGCCCCAAGCGTTTGCAACGCTGGCGGGTGCTGTCGTCGCTGTCGGAGGTTATTTCGACGGCACGCTTCGCCAGGGAGTCTCGTTCGGCAATCCCGCTTCGGGCTACCGGGCAGACACCGGCGCTTTCGCGGCTCAAGGCGCCTTCATTCTCGTGGACAGCAATAACCAGAACCGGTATCCGGTACGCGATGGCACGGATGGAAACTTGAAAGCTGCCGAAGTCACAACCATCCTCCAGGAGGCGCTGAAGATTGCAAATCGCGCCCGTGCGCAGATTCGCCGACCGCTCGGGTCGGCCGTTCAAGTAACCGTATCAATCGTAGATACCCAGGGCGAAGCGCTGGCGGTGGCGCGCACGCCGGATGGGCCCGTTTTCGGTACCGATGTTTCATTGCAGAAAGCGCGTAGCGCGTTGCTGTTCTCCCTCACGAGCACGGCTGCGGAAATATCCGCGCTGCCGACCGCTAATTATCTGGGTGCTGCTGGCAAACCAGTCGCACCCTACCGGACGTTTGCAGGCTACATGTCTGTCGCGCGGCAGTTTTTCAATGACCCCACCATGTTTTCTAACGGCATCGCTTTCTCCAACCGCGCCGTCGGAAATCTCGCGCGGCCGTTCTTTCCGGATGGTATCAGCGGTACCGAGCCGGGCCCGTTCAGTACGCCGTACAACAATTGGAGCCCGTTTCATCTCGGCCTTCAACTCGACCTGAATTACAACGCGATCATAGCTTCTGCCACCGGGTCGACGGCGGTTGGCTGCACCGGTCTCTCGCGAGCAAAGAATGGCATCCAGATTTTCCCAGGTGCTTTTCCAATCTACAAGAATGCGCAATTGATCGGTGCCATCGGCATCTCCGGCGATGGTATTGATCAGGATGACATGGTGTCCTTCCTTGGCCTGGCTAACGCCGGCAAAATTCTAGGCAACGGTATCGGCAACGCACCAAAGTCGATTCGCGCCGATACACTGGCACCACGCGGAGAAGGCACGCGCCTTCGCTACGTCAACTGCCCGCAGGCTCCCTTCAATGATTCAAGCGAGCAAAACGTCTGCGAGGGGCTATGAGCAAGCCTTCTCCCCAGCGATCGCGAAATCGTCCCGTATTGAAATTGATGGTCGTCGCCCTGCTTGGCGTGACCAACGCGAGCAATTTCGCCCAGACACTGCCGCCAGCCGAACCCGACAAGGCAACCGATAGTGATCCATCGACGATAGAGCGGCTGCGCCCGCAGGGCACTCCGCTGAAATACGAATTGCCTCCGATTGATCCCAAGCAGGTTCCGCCGCCGACACCACTGATGCCGCGCGAGTCCATCTCGGTGCCGGATCGCTGGCGGATCATGGATAGCCTCGGCTTCAAGTTTCCGTGGTACGACCCATACAACCACAACGTTTACAAGGGCGACAAACCGTTTGAGCCGTTTGCAAAGTGGGGACATGACTGGTTTTTGTCGCTCTCCGCGATCTCAGACACGCTGATCGAGACCCGACGCCTCCCAACCCCGCCGGGGGCGCAATCATCCCTGCGGCCTGGCGCAAACGATCAGTTCGGGCGTCCCCAGCAGACGGTTCTGGTCGAAACGCTGATTTTTTCGGTTGGTGTTCTCAAAGGCAATACCACTTTCAAGCCACCGGATTACGAATTCCGGCTGGTTCCCGCGATTCAGGTCAATCAAGCGCTCATCGGCGAAGTCCGAGGCTTGCGCGTCGATCCGCGTGAAGGAAAGAAACGTACCGATTCCCATCTTGGTATCCAGGAGGCATTTGCCGACGTCCACTTGCGCAATGTCTCGGACCGCTTCGACTTCGACTCGGTCCGAGTCGGCATTCAGCCGTTTATTTCCGACTTCCGTGGATTCCTGTTCCAGGACGTGCCCGTCGGCATTCGCGTTTTTGGTATCCGCGACAACAACCATTTGCAGTACAACCTGGCCTATTTCCGTCGGCTCGAAAAAGACACCAACAGCGGCTTGAACGACGTCTCGCAAATGCCGCGACGCGATCACCTGTTTGTCGCCAACGTTTACAAGCAGGATTTCCCTGTCGTTGGCCACACCACGCAAGCGACCATCATTCACAATATCAATCGCGAATCGGGACGTGACTACTACGACACCAACGGCTTCCTGGTGCGTCCGGCCGTGATCGGCGACGTTCGGCCCCACAACTATCGAGTCACCTATCTCGGGCTGAATGGTGATGGGCACTTTGGCGTATGGAATCTGACATCGTCGTTTTACGCCGCTCTGGGCACAGATGACCGCAATCCGATTGCGCAACAAAAACAAACGATCCGCGCGGGATTTGCCGCGGCTGAATTGTCGCGCGATTTTTCCTGGTTGCGGGTGCGCGTCAACGCCTTGGTGGCAAGCGGCGACAAAAATCCTTTTGACGGAAAGGCCACCGGCTTTGATGCCATTCTGGAGAATCCCCAATTCGCCGGGGCCGATACCAGTTTCTTTATTCGACAAGCAGTCCCATTGATTGGCGGCGGCGGCGTCGCCTTGTCTGGTCGCAACGGCATCTTGCCATCATTGCGCTCGTCGAAAGATCAGGGACAGTCAAATTTTGTCAATCCCGGTCTAGCCTTGTTAGGTGTAGGTGCCGACGCTGATCTCACACCTGAAGTTCGGGTGCTCGGAAATATTTCGAAACTTAATTTCATGAACACCTCGGTGCTGGGCGTGCTGCGTAATCAGGCGCCACCCTCCAAAGATCTCGGCGTCGATGTCTCTGTGGGAATCCAATACCGTCCCTTCATGTCGCAAAACATTGTGCTTAATGCTTCGGCCGCAGCGCTGCTGCCGGGCAAGGGATTGAAGCAGCTTTACGAAGAAGACAAGCGCGGCCCGCAGTATTCGATACTTATGAATTTGTTGTTGACTTATTGACATGACCCTATACCTAAATATCGTAAACGCTAGCATCTGCGGGGCTTTTGGCGGCATTCTGTTCCAGAAGGCCCGCCAGTGCTTGACTTTCGTTTTCACACTCTGTGTTTTGGGTGCGGCGGGATTCGCCCACGCAGCCGGTGACGAAAAAGCGCAGGACATTAAATACACCAGTCATCCCCCCGCGCCAGAGCGTCAGACGGTAAATGACGCGGACAAAAAATCGGCGGGCTGCGTGTCGTGTCATACCGGTACTGACCGGCACACCATGCACACCAATCCTGGGGTGGTGCTCGGCTGCACCGATTGTCATGGCGGCGACGTGGCGGTGCAGAGGCCAAAAGACGCTGAATACAAAGGGAAGGACGACGCGCTCTACGGTATGGCCATGACGCGTGCGCACATCAGCCCGCGCTTCCCGAAAGTCTGGCACACGCCGGAATCGGCTAATCCAAAAGGCTCCTACGCCAAGCTGAATAAAGAATCAAAAGAGTTCATTCGCTTCATCAATCCGGGTGACTTGCGCGTTGCGCGCGACGCCTGCGGTGCCTGTCATCTCGAAACCGTGCAGCAGGTTGAACGCAGCCTGATGTCGACCAGCGCAATGCTGTGGGGTGGTGCCTCGTACAACAACGGCATCCTGAAATTCAAGCGCTACATTCTGGGTGAGGCTTACACCGAAGATAGTATTGGTGCTGCGCTGAAAAATCCTGTGCCGGTCAACGAACACATGACCGCAATGGGGATCCTGCCTTCACTCGCGCCGTTGCCTGCATGGGAGACGATTCCGCCGGGCGACATCTTTCGCGTGTTCGAGCGCGGTGGACGCGTGATCAGCAGCGGATTTCCGGAAGTCGGCGTGCCAAACAGCAGCGGCGCATTGCAAAAGCTGGATGAGCCGGGTCGCCCTGACATCAAACAATCCAACCGCGGGCCGGGCACGGGTCAGCGCATTGCGGTGCCGGTCATCAATATCACCAAGACACGCCTGAACGATCCGCATCTTTGGTTCCTCGGCACCAACGAACAACCGGGCGACTATCGCTCATCCGGTTGTACGGCATGCCACACCGTTTACGCGAACGACCGTGATCCCACCCGCTCCGGTCCGTACGCCAAATTCGGCCATGAAGGTAAAACACAGACCGTAGACCCAACGATTCCGAAGGACAAGTCCGGCCATCCGCTCAAGCACGAATTCACCCGCGCCATCCCGTCATCGCAGTGCATGGTTTGCCATATGCATCAACCCAACGTATTCGTCAACAGCTTCTACGGTGCGACGATGTGGGATTATGAAGCCGACGCGCCTTCGATGTGGCCGAAGAAACAAAAATATCCAACCGACGCCGAGGCGAGGAAGATTCTTGATCGTAATCCCGAAGAGGCCTCGATTCGCGGTCTGTGGGGCGACCCGGAATTTTCAAAGAAGGTCTCGGAACTGAACCCGACACTGAAGGACACCCAGTTCGCGGACTATCACGGCCACGGCTGGAATTTCCGCTACATATTCAAGCGCGATCGAAAGGGCACGCTGCTCGATAAGGAAAACAAACCGGTCGACGATACCGACCCTAAGAAGTTCCAGAAAGCGGTACACCTCACGTCGATCCACCTCGATCTCGGCATGCATTGCGTCGATTGTCATTTCGCTCAGGATGCGCACGGCAACGGGCATATTTATGGTGAAGTTGCCGCAGCAGTTGAAATAGATTGCGCCGATTGTCACGGCACTGCAAACAAATACCCGACTCTGCAAACCAGCGGTCCGGCAGCAAAACCGGGGGGGCGCGATCTGTTGACGTTGCGCACACAGGATGGTCGCAAGCGGTTTGAATGGAAATTGGGCAAGCTCTTCCAGCGATCTGCACTCGACCCCAACCTTGAGTGGGAAATGAGTCTCGTGAAAGACAGCGTTACCCCAGGGCACCCGAAATACAATGAGAAAGCCGCGCGTGCCAAGCTGATGCACGCCGGGCAGGATGGCCGCGATGGCAAATGGGGTCCGCCGGATCCGAACGGCAAGACCGAGTACGCGCACGCCAACGAGAAGATGACTTGTTACACCTGTCATCTTTCCTGGACGACCTCCTGTGCCGGATGTCACCTGCCCATCCAGGCGAATTGGAAAACCGAGCGCTTGCATTACGAAGGCGGCGAGACGCGCAACTACGCGACCTACAATCCGCAAGTCGCACGTGACGATATGTTCCAGCTCGGCAAACACGGCCCGGTCAAGGGAGGGCGCATCGCACCGATCCGGTCCAGCTCGGCCTTGTTGCTAAGCTCGACCAACTCCAATCGCGAGCGCATTTACATCCAGCAACCGCCGATTGCCGCCAGCGGCTTTTCGTCCCAGGCATTCGCGCCGCATTACCCGCATACCGAACGCAAAACCGAAACCAAAACCTGTACCGACTGCCATTTGAGTCAGGCCAACGACAACAACGCCATCATGGCGCAGCTGATGTTGCAAGGAACGAATTTCGTTAACTTTGTCGGCTTCAACGCGTGGGTGGGGTCGGCCAAAAACGTCGAGGCAGTGAAGGTCACGGAATGGGACGAGCCACAGGCGGTGATCGGCAGCTACCTGCAGAAGTACGCCTATCCGGACTGGTTTGCCGATCACCAGAAACGCGGACAGGAATTGCCCGAGTCACACAATCACACCACGGTCGGCGCGGCACGTTGCCTCATGCTGCGCGGTGAGTACCTGTATGTCGCCGAAGGTGCTGGCGGATTCCGCGTATACGACATAGCCAATATCGCCAACAAGGGTGTCTCCCAGCGTATTATTTCCGCGCCTTTCTCGCCGCTTGGTCAGGATGCCCACATCGCCACCAAGAACGCCACCTGCATGGCGTTGCCCACGAACCAGTCCATCGCCCCGGAAAGAAATCAGGGTGACCTGATGCGTGTGACCAACCAGGAACAGGCTTTCCATCCGATTTACAACTACGCATTCATCGTCGATGCCGAAGAAGGCCTGATCGTCACCAACGTGAATACCTTTGCCGACGGCGAACCTCGTAACAACTTCCTGAAGCGGGCCGTTACCTGGAACGAAGGCGGCGTGCTGAAAGGCGCACGGCATATCACCATGGGCGGCTACTACGCGTATGTGGCGACGGATGCCGGGTTGGTGATATTGAACCTGAATGATCCTTTGAAGCCTGTCGTCACTGCGACGTTGTCGCTGCGCGATATGCGGGCCTCGGCGTTGCAGTTCCGATACCTGTTCGTCACCACGGCAGAAGGCATGCAGGCCATCGACGTCACCGCGCCGGACAAACCCACACTGGTTGGAACCGCGACGGTACCGTTGGCAAATGCACGCGGCATCTATCTCGCCCGCACCTACGCCTATGTCGCGGCCGGCAAAGACGGTCTCGTCATCATCGATATCGAGAAGCCGCACGCGCCAAAAGAATTGACACGCTTTACTGCTGACGGGAAGCTCAACGATGCCTTCGATGTCATCGTCGGTTCCACCAATGCGTCGCTCTTTGCCTATGTTGCCGATGGCGTCAATGGACTAAAAGTCATCCAGCTGACTTCGCCGGATTCACAGCCGAAGTTCTACGGATTTTCGCCGGAACCCAGGCCGCAGCTCATCGCGTGGCGGAAAACGGTATCCGCAGCGGTCGCCGTCGCGAAAGGTCTTGATCGCGACCGCGGCGTTGACGAAACCGGCGGACAAATCGCCGTATTCGGCCGCATCGGGGCGAGACCATTTTCCGGTGAAGAGATGGCACGGTTCTATCGGAATCCCAATGGAACATTGTGGGCGGTGAAGGACGAAATTGATCGGGCTGGATTTGTAGACGCCAGACTCGCGGGAGCAAAAAAATGAAGCAATGGATGATGTGGTGTTCGACACTACGGGCCGCGTCGAAATCCGCTGCGTGGGTGATCTTGCTGTTTGCCCCTCTTGCTGCAATCGAATCCCGGGCGCAACCACTACCCTACCAGTCGCCCCACCAGACATTGGGCACCGTTACCTGTGCATCGAGCCTCTGTCATGGCTCGGTGAAGCTCTGGAAAGACTCAAACGTATTGCAAAACGAGTACCTGACATGGTCGCGCATTGACAAGCATGCACGCGCCTACAACATTCTGCTCAATGAGCGGTCACAGCGCATTGCCAGGAATCTGGGGTTGAAGGAGCCCGCCCATGAAGCCAAGATTTGTCTGGACTGTCACGCGCATGTCATCCCCGAGAAGCATCGCGGCGAACGCTTCAAGATTACCGATGGTGTCACCTGCGAAAGCTGCCACGGGCCGGCCGAAAAATGGGTCAAGACCCACGTCGAGCCGGGCAATTCCGCCACGGCGCAACACGCGGCAAATATTGACGACGGTATGTATCCAACTTCAGATGCAGTCGCCCGCGCGAAGCTTTGCATGTCCTGCCACTACGGCAACAAAGATAAACTCGTCACGCATCGAATTATGGGTGCGGGACATCCGCGCATGAGTTTTGAGCTTGATACGTTTACCGAGATCGCACCGAAGCATTTTGTCGTGGATAAAGACTACAGCGAGCGCAAGAAGGTTTGGGATGGCGCGAAAACCTGGGCGATA
>JANYHZ010000100.1 GCA_025362135.1 Betaproteobacteria bacterium
GTGGCGCGCCGCTGATTCAAAGCGCGCCCCCGCCAGGCGGTTTCCTGAACATCCCGTACTCGCATACGATTGTCGCGCGGGGTAGCCCAACAATCGGCTATGCCCTGCTGTCTCCCGCATTGCCCGACGGCCTGACCCTGAACACGGTCAGCGGCGTTATTTCTGGAGTTCCGATCACATTGGGAACATTTAGCGGGTTTGTCCGCGCGTTTAACGACGCATTCCCGCCATTCGCGCAACAACCTTTTTCAATCGCCATTGTTGGTATCGCACCCGGTGCACCCGTCACCAGCGGCGCGGTACCCGACAACGGTCGCGCCAGAATCATTTTTTCGCCGCCCATGAACGTTGGCAGCGCGCCCGTCACCAGCTACACGGCAACCTGCAATCCCAACGCCTTCACCGGAACGAGCGCAACTTCGCCGATCACTGTCATCGGCCTTGGCAACGGTGTTGAGTACAGCTGTGACGTCACCGCGTCCAACATTTACGGTACCAGCGGCGGCTCTTCGCCGGTACTCGTGATGCCACTCGCGACCAAGCCAGACGCCCCCACCATCGACTCCGCCGCACCGGGCGATGCGCAGGCGTTCATCAGCTTTTCGCCACCCGTGTCGGACGGCGGCTTGCCAATCACTAGCTACGTTGCGACCTGTACTCCGGGTGCGTTGACGGGTGTTGCGAACAGCTCGCCGGTCATCGTCAGCAACCTCCTCAACCGTACCCTATACAGTTGCTCTGTGACTGCCACTAATGCCATCGGTGCAAGCAGCGCGTCCGCAACAACTGCTGTCATCCCGTCTACAATGGCGGCGCTGACGCTCATCGGCGTCGCATCACGCAAAACTCATGGTATCGCTGGCGCGTTTGATCTTCCTGTCGACACCGTCCCCTTGATCGGCGGGACCGTCACCGTCGAGCCTCGCAGCACGGGCGACGGACATAACATGGTATTCAAATTCAACAACGCCATCAGTACGGGCGTCTCTGCGACGGTCGTTGATACTGCAAATAGCCCCGTGGGCGCATTGGTGAATGTATCCGGCACTGAGGTGATCGTGACCATGCCAAGCCTCGTCGATGCGGCGCGGGTGACCATATCATTGCGTGGCGTCAATGGCTCACCCCAACTCTTTTCCGCCTCGGTCGGCTTTCTGGTCGGCGATGTCAACAATTCTCGTTCGGTGAGTGCCGGTGACGTCAGCGGGGTGAAGGCACGATCCGGTCAGACAACCAATGCAACGAATTTCAAGTTTGACCTCAACACCAGCGGGAGCATCGACGCCTCAGATATTATGTTGGTGAAGGCGCGCTCGGGGTCAATTCTGCACTGACGCGAACGCCTCGTCCAAATGTGAATACGCCATAATGCAACCCGGCGATCCGGCCGAACTCAAACTGTGCAAAACCTCACATCGTCACTAAACAACCACCGGCTAAAGCCGGAGGGTTTGAATTGCGGATGTTTCATCATATGGCAAGGCCCCCGGCAATATGAACAAGATTTTGAATACGCGAAGGCGGTCGCCCGAAATCGTGGAACGATTGCGCTGGCAGAGCCAGGGTACCCATGCCGTCGGAAGCGGGTGTAATGGTTGTTGCACTTCAAGCGAGGTGCTAGACTATTTTCATGTTTATTGCACATCCGCACTTATCTGCTGCGGACGTGGTAACCAAGTCACGGGCAACGAGAGAAAATGAATTTCATCAAAACCGCGCGAACAATAGCAGCAGCATTTTGGGCGGTGATCATATTCGCTGGTCCAGTCCAGGCTGCTGTGACAATGAGCTGGTCGGCGGGCACCACATGTGGCAATGCGCCTGCCGTCGGCTTCAGTCCCGGTGGCGCGACATTTCAGGCCTCCCTCTGCGTTTCTACGACCCTCGCCACCGAACGGGGTTGCGGTTTCTCTGCATTTCTCGTGTCCGCAAATGCAGCGGAAAACAATGCGTTCAGCGTTGTAAATAGTATCCTGGGACCAAACTACCCTGACGCCACTGCAAACCCTGTATTGCCATTTCTGATTACCAATGCCTCGCCTCTGCCCGCCACTGACTTCGGTGGGACGAGATTTGGATCGTCCAGCCCGCCAGCCGTGAATCAGCTCCTTGCAACGTTTACATTCCAGGCACAAGCCTCCGCGACCAACGCTTCTTACATCATTGGCTTTGTTACACCCTCCGAATTCAGCATTGACCTGCAATCACCCCCGGGCCCTGGCTGTGGTAACGCGACCAATTCGCAAGCGGCTCTGCCTTCCCTTACGCTGAACCTTGTAAACACGCCAATCATTACCAGTGCAGCCACGACCACCTTCACCGTCGCGACTGCGGGCACATTCAATGTGACGGCGACGGGCACGCCTCCGCTGACATTTACGGCTACTGGTGCTTTGCCGACAGGGGTGTCCCTAACCTCGGCTGGTCTGCTTTCCGGGACCCCACAATCCGCTACGGCCGGGACATATCCATTAACCGTCACGGCATCCAACGGCAGTCTACCTAACGGCACGCAAAATTTCAGTCTGGTCGTTGCCAAGCGAGCACAGACCATCGCCTTTGGAGCGATCGCCGGACAATCGCTGAATTCGCCGCCACTGACCATCACAGGTGCCTCGGCTTCATCGTCGCTTCCACTTACCTTCACATCGGCTACGACGGCTGTTTGTACCGTCTCAGGCGCGACAATTTTCTTCGTAAAGTTAGGTAACTGCACCATTGCCGCCAATCAAGGGGGCAACGTCGATTTTGTCGCAGCCGCACCAGTTGCGCAGAGTTTTACCGTATCCGCGAGTGTGCCGGGCGCGCCAATCATCGGTGCCGTTACGGGAGGCAATCAGACTGCGACGATCGCTTTTACGCCACCAGCCAGCGATGGCGGTAGCGCAATCGTCGATTACACCGCGACGTGCATCGGCGGCGCAGGCAGCGCTTCGACCGGAACCGCGCCGCCAATCACAGTGAATGGACTTACGAATGGAGTCACGTACAGCTGTTCCGTGAGGGCGAGAAACGCGGTAGGCACCGGTGCGCCGTCCGCCACCGCAACCGTTACACCTGTACCTATCCTGCCGCCGGGCGCGCCTGCAATCGGCTCCGTTTCGCCAGGCAATGCACTGGCCATAATCGCGTTCGTCGCACCCGCGAACAACGGCGGAAGCGCAATTACGGGTTTTACGACGACGTGTAACCCGGGCGCGATCTCGGTAAATACCGCCGGCTCGCCCGTCATTGTCGTAGGATTAATAAACTCGACGACTTACAACTGTTCAGTTACGGCGACCAATATCGCCGGTACTGGTTTGCCATCTGCAGCAGTGACGGTCACACCCATCAACGCGACGATTACGCTTTCGTCAACCACGAGCGTGGCGGCATACGGTGCTCCAGTCACGCTGCTTGCTTCGGTTACCGGCAATAGTCAAACGGGTACCGTGGCGTTCAATGTTGGCACCGGCAACGGGCCTGTGGTGTTGCCTGGATGCAACGCAGTGCCTTTGGTCAATGGCTTGGCAAGCTGCACTGCCCCCGGAACGTATCAGAACCAGAATCCACGCCAATATGGAGCTGCCTATTCGGGTGACTCCAGCAACGGGCCGGCCAGCGCCAGCATGTCGCAGATCGTTGCGACGAATACGGCGGTACTCAGTGTTGCAGCAAATCCACTGCCGCCGATTGTTAGCGGGCGTACGACTGTGCTGACGGCGCTCATCAAGATGAGCAGCCCCGCCGGAACAGTTACCTTCTTTGACAACGGTGCGCCCGTCACGGGCTGCGTGCAGACACCGCTCTCGATGCTGCCCGACGCAACCGATTCGGCAGTTGTGAACTGCACGGTGGTGGCAGGTAGTTCCAGCAGCGGAATCAGACAGTACGCGGCGACCTATTTGTACCCAGCGGGCCATATCTCCGGCAAGGTGGTTGAAACGGCCACAATCGACGTGCGCGTGATTGCACAGGGCCCCCTCGATTACACGGATATGTGGTGGGCCGGCGCTGCGGAAAACGGCTGGGGAATATCGGTTACCCAGCACGGATCAATTCAGTTCAATGTTATTTTTGCCTACGACGCGCTCGGCAAATCGTTGTGGTATGTAATGCCGGGAGGTAGCTTCAACGCGGCAGGTACTGTTTTCACCGGTTCGTTATACCTGCCTGCGTCGTCACCGTTTAGCGCCTATGACAAATCAAAGTTTGTGATTGGCGCAGCCGTTGGAACGGCGACAATCACCTATACCAGCACCAGTACTGCTACGCTCGCCTACACCATCAATGGCATAAGCGCGACGAAGTCGATACAACGGCAAGTTTTCTCCGCTGAGACCGCGGGGCCAAACATGCGCACGAACGACCTTTGGTGGGCAACTTTTGCCGAAGACGGCTGGGGCATGAACATCGCTCAACAGGGCCGCGTCCTGTTCCCGGTGTGGTACACCTACGACGCTTCGGGCAAGGCGACATTCTTCACCGCGCAGCGCGGTAGCTGGAGCGGCACAGTTTGGTCCGGAATTATTTACGCGCATTCCTCATCGGCCTGGCTGGGCGTCCCTTACAACCCTGCACCTTTCACAGCAACACAGGTGGGCACCATGACGCTTGACTTCAGCGACGCGAGCAATGCGACGATGACATACACGGTTAACGGCATCACTCAGGTGAAGAGTATTCAGAGGCAGCCATATTAGGGCGTACGGTCAGTTTGCCAATCCCAAGAAAAACGCCCGGCAATGCCGGGCGTTTTTCCTATGTTGTGCTGTCCGGGCTATGCGGCTTTTTCTTCCTGCCATCCCTTGGGGATTGAACCCAACAATTTCTTGGTGTATTCCTGTTTCGGATTGAGATAGATCTCGTCCGAATTCGCGACTTCGACGACGTCACCATCCGACATCACCATCACCTGGTCCGAAATGTATTTCACCACTGCGAGATCGTGCGAGATAAAGATGTAGCTCATCTTGTATTCGTCCTGCAGGTCTTGCAACAAATTCAATACCTGTGCTTGTACAGAGACATCCAAAGCCGAAACCGACTCATCGCAAATCAGCACATCCGGCTTCATCGTCAGGCAGCGCGCAATCGCGATGCGCTGGCGCTGTCCACCGGAGAACTCGTGCGGATATTTGTAGAACGACACTTCCGGCATGCCGACACGTTGCAACAGCGCCATCGCCATCTGCACCCGTTCCTGCTCGTCCTTGCCAATTTTGTGAATCGTCATCGGCTCCAGCAGAATCTGCCCAACCGTGAACCGGGGATTCAACGAGGCGTAGGGGTTCTGGAAGACAATCTGGATTCGGCGCTTGTACTTCATGAAGTCTCGTTCCGAGAGCTTCAGCAGATCGACGCCATCAAACAGCACTTCACCACCACTGGCCGAATGCAGCCGCATTAGCGTAAGCCCGACGGTGGTCTTGCCTGAACCCGATTCGCCAACAAGCCCCAGAGTCTTGCCGCGCGCTAATTTGAATGTGGCGCCTTTGACTGCGGGTACATCACGCTTTTTAAACAGGCCCTCTTTCAACTGAAAATGCTTGGAGAGATTCTTTACCTCCAGCACGATTTCGTCATCAGGGGCGTAACCACGATGGCGTTGTGCCAGATGCTCCGGCTGCAAGCCCGCCGGACCCATAAAATCTTCAATCACTGGCAGACGCATCGGCCGTTTGCTGACGTTCGGTCGGCACATGAGCAAGGCCTTTGTATAAGGATGCTGCGGGGATTCGAAAATCTGCCTGGCCGTCCCCTGCTCTTTGATCTCACCGTTCTGCATCACCACGACAGTGTCGGCAATTTCGCCCACCACCGCGAGGTCGTGAGTAATGAACAGCACCGACATATGATGCGAAGCCTGGAGCTTTGCGATGAGATCGAGTATCTGCTTCTGGATCGTCACATCCAGCGCTGTGGTGGGCTCATCCGCGATCAGCAGTTTAGGCTCGCAGGCAATTGCCATCGCGATCATCACCCGTTGCTGCTGCCCACCGGACAATTCATGCGGATAAGAATTCATCCTCAGTTTCGGATGTGGAATACCGACCTCGTTCAGCAACTCCTCAGAACGCGTCCAGGCCTGCGCTTTGGTCATTCCCATATGCAAGCGCAAGACTTCGGACACCTGATTGCCGACCGAGAACACCGGGTTCAATGATGACATCGGTTCCTGGAAAATAACGGAAATATCTTTGCCGCGAATGTCACGCATGCGGGCATCGGTCGCCCTCAGAAGGTTCTCGCCATTGAAGAGAACTTCGCTGCGTGGCGACAGGATGGCTTGTTCACGCGGTAGCAGCCGGACGATTGACATCGCTGAAACCGATTTCCCGCTTCCTGATTCGCCTACCAGCGCGACAGTCGAATTGCGGGGAATATCAAACGAGGTACCTTTGACAGCATCAAAAATAGCGCCGCCGTCGAGGCGAAACTTTACGTTGAGGTCTTTTACTTGCAGGATGTGTTCCATTTATTGGCCTCAGGGCTTATTTGATCTTGGGGTCGAGTGCGTCGCGAAGCGAGTCAGTCAACATGGAAAATGCCGTCACCAGAATTGCCATCGAAATTCCCGCTGCGGCCAATTGCCACCACTTGCCGATCACCAGTTCGCTCTGTGCTTCCGCGAGCATGGTGCCCCAGGACACGGAATCCACCGGTACGCCGAGGCCGAGGTAGGAGAGGATTACTTCAGCCTTGATGAACTGCACAACGTGCTGCGAAAGTTGCACCAGACAGACGTGGCTCACGTTTGGCAGGATGTGTACAAACATGCGGCGGCTGTGCGATGCACCGATCGCTTCGGCGGCCTTCACATATTCGCGCGAACCATGTTTGATGAATTCGGCGCGAATCAAGCGGTAGATGCCGGTCCACCCGGTAAGCCCGAGGATGGCGATCACCATCGGCACGCCGCGAAAATCCGCCATCGCAGGTGAGCTCGCAAACACGGCTGCGAACGCGAGAATCAGCAGGATATAAGGTATTGAACTGAAGACGTTGTAGAACCACTCCATGAAGTCGCCGACCCTGCCTCCTAAATAACCGGAAAGTGCGCCAAGAATAGTGCCAATGAAGGTGGCGATAAACGCCGCGATCAGACCGACAAAAATGGAGGTTTGCGCGCCCTTAATTGCTTTTTGCAAGACATCGCGCCCCCATTTATCCCCACCAAACAGCAGTGTCTCTGCGCGCGGAGTCTCTGTTACCTTTATTTTTGCCGTGCGCTCTTCCCACTCCTTGTAGCGCGGTGCCAACGGATCGATGTCGGACAAATCAACGTAAGGAACCTTGGCGACACTCTCTTTGTTCTCAACTTTCGCTTCAAGGTTTACAGCCCCGGAGAGAAAGGAAGGATTGGCGTAGGAAACGCCGACTTCCTTGGACCAGTTTTTAGCAACGATGCCGGTATACGAACCGGCAATCATCAGCAGGAAAAACACCACAACCACGAGCGAGACCATCCCCACCTTGTCGCGTTTGAGCCTGCGCCATGCAAGCGTCCAAAGCCCGGGAGAGGCTTGATGAATCGGGGCAGCGGTTGAATTAGTAGTCAGAACGGCACTCATCTTGGCACCCCTTATTTCAGCACGACGCGTGGATCGACAGCCTTATACAGCACGTCCACCGCGAGATTGACCAGCATTGTCACCACCGCCAGATACACGGTTGCGGCTTTGATGACGGGAAAGTCCGAGCGATTGACGGCTGTTAAAATTTCTCGGCCCAATCCGGGAATCGAGAAGAACGTTTCGAGCAGGAAAGAGCCGACAAAAATGCCGGGTAATGAGATCCCGACGTTGGTCAAAATCGGGATCATGGCGTTGCGCAACACATGCTTCATCATCACCGCTTTTTCGCTAAGACCCTTGGCGCGCGCAGTGCGAACGTAATCCTGATTCACTTCATCCAGAAAGAAGCTGCGATAAAGCCTCAGCGCGGGTGCCAATCCGACAAATACCGCGAGCAATATCGGCAGGGGAGCATAGGTGGCAATATTCTTGGCGAAGCTATCGCTCCAGCCCTGCACCGCGAACCAGCCAAGTTGAAAGCCGAAGACGTACTGCGCGACGATGATATAAACCAGAAACGAGATCGACATCGCCACGGTGCAGACCATCATGATCGCGCGGTCGGTGAGCGTGCCCCGCACGTAGGCAACGCCAATGGCGAGAATCACACCGATGATGGTTTCAAGCAGCAGCACCGGAATCATGATGGTGAGCGTCGGGCCAACACGGGTGATAAGGATGTTGGACACCGCTTCGTTGGTCGCCCATGAGCGGCCAAAATCGAACGTCACGATTTGTTTGACGAATACCCAAAGCTGATACCAGTACGGTTGATCGACACCCAACTGCTTGCGAATGTTCTCGATCTGCTCGGCATTGGTGATTTTTCCCGCCAGCACCAGCGCGGGA
>JANYHZ010000078.1 GCA_025362135.1 Betaproteobacteria bacterium
TGTCAGCCCACGCCGCCGCCCCGATGGTCAAGACATCCGCCCCCGGCTACTACCGCCTGATGCTTGGCGACTTCGAGATCACAGCGCTTTCTGACGGCACCGCGAACTTACCCATGAGGGACCTGCTGACCAACATCTCGCCGAAAGCAATAGACAAAGCGCTGTGATCTCGAAGTCGCCAAGCATTAGGCGGTAGTAGCCGGGGGCGGATGTCTTGACCATCGGGGCGGCGGCGTGGGCTGACATGGTCAAGAAAGCGATTACTGCGGTCGCAGCGGCGGTTTTGGTTTTGAAGGTACGGATATTGATCATGGGAAATCTCCGAAGACTACAGGTTGGGTGAATGAAAAATTGATCGTGTTCGATTATGAATGAGGGCGATTTTTTTGGGAAGCCGGATGGCGTAGATCACCTGCAATTGCTCCTGCTTCCCTCTCCCCCTGTGGGAGAGGCAACCGAAATGATTCGCGGCGGGTCAAAAATGGACTCGAACGCCTAGTGCCTGTCGCGTCACGCGCACGTTTGACCCACTGAGGGGCCGCTTTCGCGGAGTGGGTCAACTCGCGCAGATTACGTCGATTTCCCTATGAAAAACGCATAAAACTTGCGTTTTAGGGTGGGTCAAATTTGGACGCGAATTGGAGTGAACCCCATGAACTGGACCATTCCGGTGCCGAGATTTGAGCCTGTACTGAATTTTGTGTTTCTTGATTTTTTGTCAGGCGGGGTTGAATTGTTTGTCGAAACGAATCATAAGCTGACTCATCGCCTGTTTCCAGTTGTGAATCGGCATTGTCCAGCGTTTCGCGATATTGCGTAAGCCCAGATACAGCAGCTTGATCGCCGCCTCGTCGGTAGGAAACGCGCCGCGCGTCTTGATAAGTTTGCGCAAACTGAAGTTCACGCTCTCGATGGCGTTGGTGGTGTAGATCACTTTGCGGATCTCTGGCGCATAGGCGAAGAACGGAATGATGCGCGCCCAGTTATTGCGCCATGACTTGGCAATCTGTGGATATTGCGCATCCCAGGTAGCTGCAAACTTTTCGAGCGCGACGGCGGCCTCGTCCACCGTGGCGGCGGTGTAGATCGTGCGCAGATCGGCAGCCACTTCCTTGCGTTGCTTCCAGCTCACAAAGTTCAAGCTGTGGCGCACCAGGTGCACCAGACACAGCTGCACCTCGGCGCGCGGAAACACCGCCTCAATGGCTTCCGGGAAGCCCTTCAAACCATCGACACAGGCAATCAAGATGTCTGCCACGCCGCGATTCTTCAAGTCGGTGACCACCGATAGCCAGAACTTGGCCCCTTCGGTCGGCGCCGTCCACAGGCCCAGCACCTCCTTCAGGCCGTCAGTATTGACGCCGATGGCCAGATAAATGGCGCGGTTAGCCGAATGCCCCGCCTCCCGCGTCTTGACCATCAGGCAGTCCAGATAGATGATCGGGTAGAGCCGATCCAATGGCCGAGACTGCCAGGCGCGAACTTCGTCGGCGACGGTGTCGGTAATGGCCGAGATCAGCGCCGGCGATACCTCGGCCCCGAACATCTCCTGCAAATGCGCGGCAATCTCTCGGGTGCTCATGCCGCGTGCGTAGAGCGACAAGATGCGCTCGTCCATGCCTGGAAAGCGGCGTTGGTGCTTGCCGATCAGTTGTGGCGCAAAGCGGGCCTCGCGGTCGCGCGGCACGGCAATCTCGACTTCGCCAAATTCGCCGGTGATCGTTTTGGCCGAATGACCGTTGCGGACATTGCCGCTGCTATTGCCCACCGCACCATGCCGATCATGTCCCAGATGCTCGGCCATTTCGGCATTGAGCGCAGCTTCAATGACGGCCTTGGTCAACTGCTTGAGCAGTCCATTCTCGCCGATCAGGTCGGCGGGTTTCTTGTAGGTGGCAATCACATGATCCAGCAAGGCTTGCGGGATCGCGTGGTCAATCTGCTTGATTTGCTTCGTTTCTTTGCTATCAGTCATGCTGGCTCCTGGATCAATAATGGAGCCTAACAAATTTCAATCTACACAAAATTCCTTACAGCCTCATCGTATTTACCATCGGTGCACCCGGCCAACCTGCGCAGCCCACGCGGTTTTTGATGAACCAAGTCTTAGTAAAGACAACTGAAGGCTGGCGCGTATCAAGCATCTTGCCGATTCCATCGCCAGCACCTTAACAGGGCGACCTTAATCCTTCCTGAGAGTTGGCTGTTAATCTGAACGACCGCATAGCCGCTACTGGGTGTCTGCTTTAGAGAGATCTGACCGACAGCTTTGGGTCGATACCAAACTCTCACTTTTCTCCAAACCGGTAATTCACGAAGCGTCTGCTTTCGGCGGAGTTGAGCTACCGCTATCGACCCATTGCGCTCCGTCAGGTTCCCACAAGTCAAGTTTCCACAAATCAGTCCCTCAACGTTGGACTGATCCAGAACAGTTAACTCTGGCGCACCCGCAGTAGAGTGGACGAAACGTGTGAAAATACCTCTGGGAACGTATAACAATACCTGTGGGAGAAGTGGAAAATGTTTTTGTCCTTGCGGATTTACGAATCGACATCCAGTTTGACTGCCGCGACGATGCGACGAGTCGTTCTGTGTTGCCTCACGCTGTGCCTGACCTTCGGCGCTTTCTCGGCAAACGCGCTTTCGCTGACGGGGGTTGTGTCGCGAAAAACGCATGTTATCGGTACAGGCA
>JANYHZ010000132.1 GCA_025362135.1 Betaproteobacteria bacterium
GCCGGCTGGGCGCCGGGCCAACTTGAAGACGAGATCAAGCGCAATGGCTGGTTAACCGTCGAAGCCAGGGCGGCGATGATGTTCGATCTGCCCGTGGAGGCGCGCGTAACCGCGGCGATGGGGCTGCTCGGACTCAATTACGGGAATTTATCGGACATCGCGGGCCATGCATAGCGGGCCATCAAAAGCGGAAACCATTCTCGGCTTCGACTTCGGCGAAAAACGCATCGGCGTGGCAGTCGGCAATACCGTCACGTCTCAGGCGCAGGCCTTGACGACACTGCACGTTGAATCAAATGCGGCCCGCCTGGGTGCTGTCGAGAAGCTTGTCAACGAGTGGCAGCCGGCAAGTTTTGTCATCGGCCAGCCCGAACACGCTGACGGGCGAACGCACGACGTGGCGCATCTGGCGAAGAAATTCGGCAACCGTTTGACAGAGAAATTTCGTTTGCCGGTGGTCTATATCAATGAAAACTTAAGCTCTGTAGAGGCAAGCGGTATTTTGGCTGGACGCGGCGTCAGGGGCATTGAACAAAAATCCGAAATCGATGCTGTCGCGGCACAGGTGATTTTGCAAAGCTATCTGGATGAAAGAAGTCGGCATGCAGCTTGATGCCGAACATCTCGTCACGGAACTCGCCACCAGGATAGGCACACTATCGGACGATACCGCTGTCGTGGGAATCCACAGCGGCGGCGTTTGGGTTGCCCAGCGGCTTCATCAAATGTTGAAGGCCGTACCGCCGATGGGCACACTCGCGGTCACCCTGCATCGCGATGATTTCAGCAGGATCGGCCTGCACCCGCAGAAAAAAGCGACGGACATGCCGATGAATATCGACGGTCGTCATATTCTGCTTGTCGATGACGTGCTGCATACCGGACGCACATTGCGCGCGGCGTTGAATGAACTGTTCGATTTTGGCCGTCCTGCCAGCGTCAAACTTGCGGTACTGGTCGACCGGGGTCTGCGCGAGCTGCCCTTTGCGGCCGACTATATTGGCGCGACCATGACGCTCGATGCGAGTCAGGAGCTGGTGCTGACCAACGATAACCATCATTTGCGGTTTGACGTACGGACCAGGCAATTACACAAGAAAACAAACTGAACCACTATGGCGCTGACATTCAATCCCCAGCTTCGCTCCGACGGAAAGCTGAAACACCTGCTGAGTACGGAGGGCCTGCCGAAGCATTTGATTGAAGGCTTGCTGGAGACCGCCGACCAGTTTGTGAGCGTCGGGGATCGTGAGGTCAAAAAGGTGCCGATCCTGCGCGGCAAGTCCGTATTCAATCTCTTTTTTGAGAACTCAACCCGCACCCGCACCACTTTTGAAATCGCCGCCAAACGCTTGTCGGCGGACGTGATCAATCTCAACATCAACGCGTCCTCCACAACCAAGGGTGAGTCGCTGCTCGATACGGTCGATAATCTGGCCGCGATGAATGCTGACATGTTCGTGGTGCGGCATGCGGAATCGGGGGCGGCACACCTGATTGCGCAACATGTGAAGCCCGGTGTTGCCGTCATTAACGCCGGTGATGGCAGGCACGCGCATCCCACGCAAGGCTTGCTGGATATGTACACCATCCGCCACTACAAGACGGCGTTCCACAACTTGACTGTGGCGATTGTCGGCGACGTGCTGCATTCGCGCGTCGCGCGCTCCGACATCCATGCGCTCACCACGCTCGGGTGCCCCGACGTACGCGTGATTGGGCCCAAGACTCTCATTCCCACCGAAGTGGCGAGGATGGGTGTTTCGGTCTTTCACGACATGGCGCGCGGACTCGAAGGCTGCGATGTGGTCATCATGCTGCGCTTGCAAAACGAGCGCATGAACGGCGCGCTGTTGCCCAGCGCGCACGAATTTTTCAAGAGCTACGGCTTGACGACCGAAAAACTCGCTCGCGCAAAACCGGATGCAATCGTGATGCACCCGGGGCCAATGAATCGTGGCGTGGAAATCGATTCGCTGGTTGCCGACGGTCGGCAAAGCGTCATCCTTCCGCAGGTCACGTTCGGGATTGCGGTGCGCATGGCCGTGATGGCAACGGTGGTGGGCGCATGAACATCCAGATCCAGAACGGTCGCCTCATCGACGCGGCCCAGAGTGTTGATACGGTGCAATCACTCTTTATCGCAGACGGAAAAATCGCAGCGTTTGGTGTGGCACCTGACAACTTCACGGCCGACCGGATTATCGATGCGACCGGCAAGATTGTTTGTCCGGGTCTGGTGGATTTGTCAGCGCGACTGCGTGAACCCGGCTCAGAGCATAAAGCAACACTGGAGAGCGAGATGCTTGCTGCCGTGGCGGGTGGCGTTACGTCATTGGTGTGTCCACCGGATACCGATCCGGTGCTCGACGAACCGGGATTGGTTGAAATGTTAAAGCGCCGTGCCGATGCACTGCACCAGGCCCGCGTCTATCCCCTGGGTGCTCTCACGGTCGGCTTGAAGGGTGAGCGCTTAAGTGAGATGGCCGAACTAACGGAAGCAGGTTGCGTCGGGTTTTTCAATGCCAACCAACCCATCACCGATACCAATACACTGTATCGGGCGATGCAATACGCGGCTACATACGGCTACGTCGTTTGGCTGCGCGCGGAGGAGTCCCATCTCGCCAACAACGGCATCGCGCACGATGGAGAAGTCGCAACGCGCCTGGGCCTGGCGGGCATTCCCGTCAGTGCCGAGACCGTCATGATCGCCACCATCACCACGCTGATGCGGGATACCGGCGCGAGGGTACATCTGGCGCGACTTTCCAGCCGTTTGGGTGTCGATTTGGTGCGCGCCGCCAAAGCAGACGGATTGCCCATCAGTTGCGATGTCGGCATTCACCACCTGTTGCTCACGGATCGCGATATCGGCTATTTCGATTCGCAATACCGGTTCGCGCCACCACTGCGCAACCCGGCTGATCGCGATGCCTTGTCGCGCGGCGTAATAGACGGCACCATCGATGCGATCTGTTCGGACCACACGCCGCATGACGACGACGCCAAGAACGTCCCATTCGGCGAAGCTTTACCAGGCTCGACCGGCCTCGAATTGTTGCTGCCATTGACGCTCAAATGGGCCGCGCACGCAACCGTACCACTACCCTTTGCGCTGCAAAAGGTCAGCCGCGATCCCGCGCGCCTGCTGGGCGTGTCTGCCGGTTCGCTCTGTACGGGGCAGCCCGCCGACATTTGCATCTTCGACCCCAAGGCTTTCTGGGCGGTCACGTCACAAACGCTTCGAAGCCAGGGTAAAAACTCACCCTACCTGCGGCGCGAGCTGGAGGGCCGTGTGACGCATACACTGGTGAACGGAAAGCTGGTTTTTCAGTCCTAGCGCGTGCGACATCTTTCATAACCAGAACCTCGCTCGGCAGTTCGCTGAGCCATTTTTCATTGTGATGCCATGAACCCTCTTCTCGATTTTTCCGCCTTGCCACGTTTTCCCGCCATTACGCCTGCACACGTAAAGCCTGCCATTGAGCAACTGATCAACGAGGCACGTGAAACGGTAGAAACTATCGCGACCTCCGCGGCGGTGCCGACGTGGGCAAATTTCGTCACGCCGCTCGACGATATCACCGAACACCTGTCGCGCGCCTGGGGCGTGGTCGGACATTTGAATGCGGTGGTGAATTCGCCCGAATTGCGCGATGCGTATAACGGGATGTTGCCGACGGTGACGGAGTTCTGGGCCGGGCTCTCGCAAGATGAACGCCTGTTTGCCAAATACAAGCAAATACGCGCTTCTTCAGCCATTTTGGACCTGAACGCCGCGCAGAATAAGGCGCTTGATAATGAGTTGCGCGATTTTTTGCTGGGGGGAGCGGAGCTCGCGCCTGAAGAGAAAGCGCGTTTCAAAGCCGTGCAGGAGGAACTTTCGACCCTGATGTCCACGTTTAACGACAACGTGCTCGACGCGACCAACGCGTTTGCCCATTTTGTCGAAAATGAGGCGGAACTCATCGGCCTTCCTGAAGACATAAAAACGGTCGCCCGAGAGGCCGCTGTAAAGGACGGCAAGCCGGGATGGAAGATTACGTTGCACCAGCCCTGCTATGGACCGGTGATGCAATACGCCGATTTTCGCCCGCTGCGCGAGCGCCTCTACCGCGCTTACGTTACGCGCGCATCTGACCTCGGTGCCAAGCCGGAATGGAATAACGGCGATGTAATTGCAAAGATCCTGCAACTACGTGCCGAGACGGCTTCGCTTTTGGGTTACAAAAATTACGCGGAAGTTTCGCTCGCCACCAAGATGGCCGACACACCGGACGAAGTCATTGCGTTCATCGAAGACATGGTCAAAAAAGCCAGGCCGTTTGCCAAGCGGGATTGGCAGGAGCTCCTCGACTACGCACGGGTGTCGCTGAACATGAACGAGGTAGAGACTTGGGACGTGGCCTATGTTTCGGAAAAATTGCGCGAGCAGCGTTACGCATTTTCGGACAACGAAGTAAAGCAGTACTTCCCCGAGGGAAAGGTGCT
>JANYHZ010000152.1 GCA_025362135.1 Betaproteobacteria bacterium
AATATCGAGTACCTGCGCGATGTGGCGATGCAGGCGGGCATCGACGCGCGCTTCATCGATGTGAAATCAATCGGCTGGGACGCAGTCGCCAAGCGCTTTGCCGACGAACAGAACAATGAAATCAAATCCCTTTTTAAACTCTATCCCTGGGAGTGGATGGTACGCGAGGCTTTCGGTACCAACCTGATCAACAGCAGCATGCGCGTGATCGAGCCGGCATGGAAAATGTTGCTCTCGAACAAAGCCATCCTGCCGGTGCTTTGGCAGCTCTATCCGGATCACCCGAACCTGCTGGCGTCGTATTACGAAGCACAAAAATTTTCCACTGACTTCGTGAAAAAACCGATCCTGTCGCGCGAAGGTGCCAACGTCACCATCACCACCAAATCCGGCGAGCTCGCAATTCCGGGAGAATACGGCGCCGAGGGATTCATCTATCAGGCCTACCATCCGCTACCGGTGTACGACGGCAGCCACACCGTCATCGGCACCTGGATCGTCGGCGACGAACCTGCCGGAATGGGGATTCGCGAAGATGAATCGCCGGTGACCAAAAACACCAGCCGCTTTTTACCGCATTATTTTATTTGACGATTTGAAGAGGAAATCAATATGAGCAAACTTGAAATACTGGCATCGTTTAGCGGCTTTGATGACTTCCTGCTCTACCTCGCCATCTCCGGCGTACTCCTGGCGGCGTTTGTTGCGATCTATATAAAGATAACGCCTTACCGTGAGATTCAATTGATCCGCGAGAACAATATGGCGGCCGCATTCAGTCTTTCCGGTGCGGTGATCGGCATGGTGATTCCGTTGGCCAATGCGGTCGAATTCAGCGTGAACCCGGTTGATATGGCGATCTGGGGTTTTATCGCGCTGGCGATTCAGTTGATCGTGTTCGTAATCGCGCGCATCGCGCTGCCGAATATCGTGGTGGATATTCCGGCGGGCAAAACGGCACCGGGGTTTTTCCTCGGAGCGATTTCGATTGCCGCAGGGATACTCAATGCCGCGTGCATGACGTATTAGCGAAAAATAAATCGTAGCCAGTGCGGCCCGAAAAAAGCGCGGGTGCGGTTGCGAGAAAGTGTACTCGCGCCCCGGATCCTGCAATTGGTCGCAAGCATCTGGCGTTTGTCGATCACGCTAGGCATAATTCGCACACTTCAATCGGTTCACGCTGTCAGGAGTCGGGAACGACTCTGCTTGTGATCGGCAATCGCACCTCGAATTTTTTCCCGTGAAGGAATGACTCGCATGAACAAAAGTCTGACACTGCTTCTTGGCGCGATGGCGCTGACAGCCTGCGCAGCGGTATACGCGCAACCGGTGGAGGCACCGAAACCAAAAGTGTACGCCCTGATCTCGGCGGTGGGGGACCAGTTCACTATCGTCACCCAGAGGCAATCGGTGGGCTCCAACAGACTGGACAACTACCGGCGCGAATTGGTGAAGGTGCCTAACAACGCACTCAATGCGAACATCCTCAACGGGCTCGACCGCGCGATTGCGCAGCGTGATCCCGGCAGCACTCGGATTCTTGCGACACTCAATGCCCTTGAAATGGATGGTGTGCTTCCAGTCGACCGCGAAAAAGTGGCGATGAAGAAGCTGCTGGCAGCCCTTGAGAAAATGCCGCAGCGAATGGAGTGGGACACCATCATCGTGGTTACACCAAAATTCCAGTTCTCGGCGCGCAAGGGCATGGGCAGCAAGCTCGAAGGTATCGGTATTTACATACAACCTCTTGAGGGTGGCGGCCTGACCGACGATGGTACTGAAATTCTCGGTATCGACGGTGAAGAGACGGTCACGCCAGATGGTGCCCCTGGCAAGCGATCAAGCCGTTACATCGCACCGTACAACTACACGCAGACATGGGTGTTCGAGGCAAAAACACTGAGGGTTCTGGAAACCAGCGCGCGCTATGAATTCCAGCGCGTTTACGATCAGAATGCGACGGCCATCGACATCGCGAAGAGTATCCCTATCGATAAGCTCGCCCAGGTACTTTCGAGTTTCATCGAACGCTCGGTAGCGCGCGGCGTCGGCGAAGCGTTACCTTCGATTGAGATTGGCGAAATCAAGCCCGTTACGACCGACACGGCGAAGCCTAAATCATGACCGTGAAACACTAGCATTGGCGCGGCTCGCAGGCAGTTTTGTGCTCGAAAACCGCACCGATGCTTATTCTACGTAAGGTTATTCGCTTTCACATCGAAAAATCCGCAACGATCAAGATTGACTCAGCGCACCTTTCAGCTACTCCCTCACGAGAGCGCATAGCACATCGGCGAATTGCGCGTTGAGGTCATCCCGATCAAACAACGCTCGTTTATTGGCGTTGATTAGCGCGCGCAAGTCCTTGTTCAGCGTTTTGTTCGAAGCCACTTCGATCGCAGTCCTGACGTATCCCTCCACATCGGACGCAATCAGTACATCCGCCGCCATCATTCGCAGCATTGCCGCGGTTTGGCGACCGCGCATGAAACGTCCAGGCAACGTCACCACCGGCACGTCGCCGGCGAAGGCATCGAGGCTGGTGCCGCCACCGGACCAATGAAAGGGATCAAGCACCACATCCGCGAGCCTGAGAACGCTACGAAAGGCGCTTGCACTGAGTCGCGGCAAAAATTTGATCTGCCCTTTCGCGTTGATCGCACGCACAGCCAGCGTCCTGGTCAGACGATCAGCGAAGGCCATCGTCACCGCGCGACTGTCGGCTTGAAAAAAAACCAGAACAGCGTTGCTGTCGCCCTCAAGAATTTGCGCTAGCGCCGTATCCATGTCCGGGTGGATTTTGAAGATCGATTGTGGACAAAAATACAGGCGCCCTGAAGCGGGCAAGCCGAAATCAGTTCGTTCGCCGATTGCTGGTGCCGTCGGCATTGCGAAATCCACGCCGATACCGTCCAGCAGCAACACGCGCTCGGTGTAGTGCGATGGATGGTCGGCGGGCTCCATTTCCGCGCAGCTAAAATAGACGTCGATGGCACAATTGCCCGTCGTGACCGGATGGCCCCACGCGGCACACTGTAGCGGTGCCAGCCGACAACTCGCGAGCAGATAGGAACCAGTGCTCATGCCGACTTCCGGATAGATGAGGATGTCGAGTTCATCGGCGCGAATACGCTGCGCGTTGCTGCGCGTGCCACTTTGCAAAAGCGTGAAGTGCTCGGCGGCTGCACCGATGCGTGCCGTGACATCATCGCTTATATGGCCAGTGTAATAAACGAAGCGTTCAAAGCGCGCCGCATCGAGCCGCGTAATCCAGCGCTCAAAATAATTTCCGGCGGTGCAGGAAAAAAACCATTTGCCGACAACGCCGATTCTCAGTTTTCCCCCGTCGGCAGCGCGTCCAGAAAGAAAGGGCCGAGACCGTCGCGGACACGCGCGCAAAGTCGGGTCTGCCGCCGCGATCATCGAACCGACGATGTTTGCGTATCGGCGCTGCAGCGGCAAATCATCCTCACCCTGATATGCCAGCAGGAAATTGCTGCGCTCCAGCGTGTAGATGCGCGCCGGGTCTTGATGCATGACCGGCAACATCGTTTCGAGCTCGTCCAGACCAGTCGTATATTGCTCGCGCCGCGCGTTGAGATCGGCCTTGTCGGCGTACACCATCGGCAAGAGCAACCTTGAATCGAACTGAAATGACAGACGATCCGGATAAAGCAAGGCGGCATTTGCGGCAACGGTACGCGCCAGATCCGATTGTCCGAGTTCCTGTTTTACAAATATCTGCAACGTCAGCAATACGGCATCGTCGCCAAATACCGCGAGCGCTTGACCTAGGGCGGCATCGGCACGCGTGAATTGCCAGGATTCAGTTAGCCATCGCACGAAATTGCGCCATGCGGCGATGTCCCCTGGGTGGCTTTTGACGCGCGCCTCGACGATTTCTATCGCCGCGCCGATGTTGCCGGATTTGTAAAGACTGCTCGCCTGCTCCACCGAAGTGGGTTGATCTTGGCCGGCAGGTACGAGCGAAGCAGGCGGTGGAGGGGTCATTCGGGCGGACGTCAAGAGTACTGCGACGGCGGGGCTTCTTGCGGCGACGCGGCGCGCCAATCCTGTACCAGCGTTTGTAATATCGCACCCAGGGCCTTTGGTGGCGCCGGATCATTGAACAGCCGCGCAACGTTGGCGAGTATTTTTCGCGAAACTTCATCCCGATAGATTTTGTCGGTCCCCAGCCGCGCGGCGATGGCGAGGTAATCGTCAGTCGATGTTGCAATCAACTCCTCGACACCGAGCAAAGTCAGCATGCCCATCGTTTGCCGCCCACGCATGAATTCACCCGGCAGGGTCACAATCGGCAAGCCCATTGCCAACGCATCGAGCGAGGTATTGCCACCGGACCAATGCAGGGTATCGAGCATCACATCGCAGAGCGCATTGATGCGCTTGTAGTCGTCGTGGGTCACATAGGGCAACAGCTTTACACGCCTCTGCGGCGCAAGCGCTTGCTCGGCAAAGGCCTTCGACAGGCGCGCAATGAACCTCTGGGTGACACCCTCATTCTGTCCGGCGAACATCACCAGTACGCCCTTTGGATCGTTGGCCATGGCCGCAACCAGCAAGCGATCATTGGCAGGATGTACTTTGAAGAGCGACTGTGGAAAGAAGTACAGATGTGCATCTTCGGGCAACTGATAGTCGGCTCTGGTTTTATTCAATACCGATGCCGTTACCGTCGGCATGTCATAGCGCGTACCGATTCCCGGCAGCGTCAGCAGGCGTTCGTTGTAATGTGCATTCGCATCAGTCGGTTCCATGGCTGCGCAGGAAATGGTGTAGTCGATGCTCGGGTGTCCGGGCGTGACCGGATGTCCCCAGGCACAGACCTGTATCGGCACCAAACGCAACGCGGCCAGCAGGAAGCACATCAGGTCCATGCCCAGTTCCGGGTAGACGAGGATGTCGAGTTCATCAGCGGCGATGCGTTGTGAAAAAAACGAAAAATTTTCAGCGCCCTGCACAAAGTGATCCGCAGCGCCACGCAACATGGCGACCACCTCGTCTTCAATGACATGTGTGTGGTAAACAAACACTTCAAAAACGCTGCGATCAAGATCGGTGATCCAGCTTGCAAAATAATTGCCGACGGTACTGCGATAGAAGAAACGACTACAGAATCCCACGCGGATTCTCCGGCTGGTGCCGAAGCGCCGCCGCGAGGCACGCAACGTTTCCAAAGCGTTCGCCTGTTCCGGCATCGCGCGCAAGACAAGCGTGTGAATGAAGTCAGCATAGCGGCGCTGCAGGATTGTGTCGTTGCATCCCTGATAGGCAAGCAGGAAATTGCTCGGGACCACATCACCGAAGCGTTCGCGAGCAACCGACTTGGACAGGATGTCGGCGTTGGCAACCAGATAGTCCACGCCGCGTGCATAGCGGTCCCGACAGGCGGCGAGGTGCGCTTCATTGGCGTAGACATTGGGCAGCAACAATGCAGCGCGCGCGGTGGTGGTAACGTCGTTTGGACGCAATTGCAGCGAACGCTGGTAGGCATCGAGTGCGCCGGTCAAGTCGTCGCGGCCGCTGACAATATCCCCCAGAAGGCTCCAAAGCTCGGCGCGCCCAGGCGACAACGTCAGCGCCTGTCGGACGACATGCTCCGCTTCGTCAGGACGTTTCAGCTTGCTCAACACTTGCGCCATGAGCAATGCGGATTCGACCAGATCCGGTTTCAGCTGTAGCGCCCTGCCGAGTGCAAGCTCTGCCGCGTGGGGATCGCCCAGCATCGTGTACGCATTGGCCAACAGATGGTGCGCGTGCGCGTAATCCGGTTGCAGTTTCGTGGCGCGTTGCGCGGACGCCAGCGCCTCCGACAATTTCAGCATGCGCATTTGGGCGGCGGCCAGGTTGGCGAAGGCACGCGCGTATTGCGGGTTCAGGCGAATCGCTTCGGTAAATGCGTCGCCTGCCTCTTCGACCAGACCCAGATCGGATAAAACGATACCGAGATTGTTGTGTGCCTGTGCGAACGAGGGGCGCAAAACCAACGTCTGGCGGAGCAATTCCACGCAGGCATCAAGATGGCCAAGATCCTGCTCGATGTTGGCTGCAGTCAGATGGAAATCGGCATTTTGCGGATGGAGTTCAATGGCACGCTGGATGGCGCGTCGCGCGTCATCGAGTTTTTGCAGTCGAACGCAGGCCATCGCCAGCAGACTGAACGCCTCCGCGTTCGACGGCTCTGTCGACGTTATCTGCGTCAATCGCTCAAAAGCCAATTCCGACTGCCCTGCCTGGAGCGCTGCCCGCGCTGCGCTCAGACGCGCCGTCATGACGTCATTTCCGTCCTGTCCGGTGCCGCACCCGAAGCAGCAACGCGAAACAGCGCATCTTCAAAGTGCGCAACGTATTTCTTCATGTCAGCCATGTATGACTTCTCCAGCACGGCACGGCGGTGATCGGCACTGGCGGCGCGCGCGGTCGGCGACAAATTCAAATCCATCGCCAGTTTGGTTGCGAGCTCCACGTAATCACGACCGCTTGCCACAACCGTCGAACGGTCACCAAGTTGAGTCAATAGCGAGAGTGCGACGCGCTCCTCAAAACCGCGCCCAGGAATAGTCACGATCGGGATCGCGTCCTGGATGGCTGCGCGCGTGCTGAAATAATCGCTGCCTGGCATGGTGTCGAGGATGACATCCACCAGCCCTGTGAGCGCAACATCGCGCGCCCGTACGTAAGAAGCGGGGAGCATCAGAATACTTGATGACTCGATACCCCCCGCCACAAGCAATCTCCTGATCGGTTCACGATCTGCAGCCAGCAGGGGGCAAACGAAAAACACGGCGGTGGGTGCGCTATCGGCAAGCGCTTTCCAGGTCGTGATACAGCGCGATGACAGGCGCGCGGCTGCAGCCAGGACACCAAACACCGCAACGTCCGCGCCGATGCCAAGTTGCTCGCGTGTGAGTTGCGATCTGCCTTGCGCGGCCGGCAACAACGGGAACACGCTGCTGTCGAGAAGAATCGGGATGGGATTGACCGTCGTTTCACTTGTGTCGCTCTCTGCCACCTGGTCAGACAAACGATAGTCGAGGTCACCAACACCGACCGGGTGGGTGAAACCAGGCGATGCGAGCAGAACGCGCGCGGGCCTGCAGGCAAGCACGCATGGCTTGGCGTAATACCCGAAGCCTGCAACATCGACCAGAATGTCGAGGTCATCGGCGCGAATTTTTTGCGCGGCGCGATGTTCATCAAACGTTGCCACGGAGTTCAACTCAATCCCGGCAGTGAGCAATGCGTCTTGTATGGCTGGCTCAACCGGGCTGATGGCATAAATACGAACACGCACGCGCTGCAGGTCATGATGACGAACCAGCATGCCGATGAAGTCCGCGACAAAAGGCTGGAAAAAATCGACCAGATAGCCGACCTGCAGTTGGCGATTTGTATCTGGTGATGGCAGGGGATCCAGTGGCGGGTATAGCACACGTGCTGCCCTCCTGAAGCGATTGTTCAACCGCTGCAGCAACCGGGCCGGAACATCGTGATAACTCAGTGTCGCCAACAACGCACCAATCAGTTCCAGCGCGCCGACATCATCTGCAAGCACGGTCGCTTGCTCCGCCAGCGGCAACAAGATTTCTGCTTCGCGTTCAAGTTCGCCACGATCACGGGCGATGCGAGATTCGATCAGCCGCGAGCGATCCAGATCCGGGTAGGCATTGGCAAATTTCTGCCCTTCATGCATCCATTCATCTGGTCGGCCCTGCATCGACAACAATTGCAGCAGTCGCAGATGCGCACTGATGCGCACCGCTGTGGTCGCGCGTGCGACAGGCGCATTCAGCGCACGTCGGAAAACAGTCTCCGCATCGCGCAGATTACCCGTTTCAGCGAGAATCACGCCGGCGTTGTAGGCCGCCTCAATGTGGTCGGGAGAGAGAATGAGCGCGCGATTGAGAAACGTCAACGCCAGCGCAGGATCGCCGAAATGCGAAAGTACCATGCCGTGCCAGAACAAGGCCTGCGTGTCTGCTGGCGCCAGTTCAACGGCGGGCACGCTGAATTGATGCGCCATTTCCCATTGCCCCAGCTTGGCGTACGCGCGCGTGTATAACTTGAGCACGCGCACGTCGCTCTCGCCGGCGTCGACAACGGGGGGCAGTGCCTGTATGGCGTCCGCAGGCGAGGCGCCGTCAATCAGGTATCCTGCCGAAGACAAACGCACATCGAGGTCATCCGGAAATTGCCGCAACAGTGCGCCGGCACAATCGGCAGCAAGCGCGGCATCGCCCATCGTCTGCGCGAGCTCGCCCTGCACTCGCAGCAGCGGCGAATAGTCCGGCTGCTCTGCGCGCAGCGCGGCGTAGATCGCGACAACCGCGCTACGCTCGGTGTCGTCTGTGGCGCTGCCGTGGCGACGCACGCCTTCGCGCAACAGTTGGAAAAATTCCCGGGCCGTCATCGTCATCGACGACGCCACCGGTTTCTCGGCAGCGATCGTCGCAAAGGCGTCTTCGAGTCCTCGCGTATACGTTTGCACGTCGGTTGCTGCCACTGCGGCTTCGATTCGCTTTCTCGTTTCCGTCATGAACGCCGAATCGCGCGCCAGCCTGATCGCGATCGCGACAAATTCATCTTCCGTTGCGGCGATGGTTTCGGTGACGCCCAAATGCGAGAGGATGCTGGCACCGACGCGTTCGCTTTGCCGCAAGCCATTCAATGTCACCACCGGCACGCCCATGTCCAGTGCTGCCAGCGTGGTGTCGCCACCGGCATACGGGAACGTATCGAGAACTGCATTGACGAGGCGATAGCGCGCACGCCAAATCGCCTCCTCGAGCGGCACCTTCAGAAATGCGATGCGAGATTTGTCGATACCGCCGCCGGCGAGGATTCGTTCAATACCCGCATACTGCGATACAGACAGCGGCGAGAACAGCAGCACGGCTTCGGGAATCGCTTCCAGCACCCGCCGCCAGACCGCAAGACAACGCGGTGAAAGTTTGAGTTCATTGGTGAATGCGGCGAAGACGAATTTTCCGTCGAGATCGGGGTTGCCGCCCGGCGCGGGATAGTTGCCGTCTGGCGCCACGCGCACAAACGGAAATACGCAGGTCTTAAGCACGAACGGCCGCTCGATCTGAAATTGCGCCGCGTCAGGGAGGTCGGCGACGCGATCAGTCAACTTGTAATCAATTGCCCGCATGCCGAGGCATCCGTGATAGCCAAGGTGGGTGACGATGTTTCTCGCGGGGCGATGCGCATAAACGCCATGTCGTGCGCCCATAGTGTGTCCGGCAAGGTCGACCAAAATATCCAGATCTGCCTCGGCGATGCTTTTGGCGGCCGCCAAATCATCGAGTTTGCTGATATCGGCAAAACCGTCCGCAAAGGACCGGAGGCGATCTGTAAATGTGTCGTATTCACTCGGCGCGCAGGCTGACACCAAAAATATACTGACGCGCGAACGATCATGCCTGGAGATAACGTCCAGCATCCATCGTCCCATCACGTGCCGCCGAAAGTCAGCAGAGATGTAGCCAATCCGCAGGCGAGCGTCAGCGGCGCGTCGTGGCAACAGCGGAACGGCGACAGGATTCAGGGCGGCAATCGCGGCATCGTAGCGGCGATAACACATGAGTAGCTGCTCTCGCGTGATGTCGAAGTATTGCAAGATTCCCAGGATCGGCATGAATTGCTCAGGCACGAATTCCGCAAAGGGCCAATCCAGTGCCAGCGCGAGATAGCGCGCCTCCAACGCTGGATCGCCGATCAGACGGCACACGGCGAGCCCGGCCGTCGCCAACTCCGGACACGCCGGCATGGTACGGTCCCAGGCTAGAAACATTTCTATCGCTTCTTCGTACCGTTTCAGCCCCAGCAGGCTGCGAAAGAGTGCGTCCCAGGCCAGCAAATGCATCGGGTTGCCCGCAACAGTTTTCCGGAACATTTCGTTTGCTGCCGAGTGCTCGTTGCGCGTCTGCAAGATGGTGGCGAGATTGTAGGTAGCCTCGAACAAGGATGAATTGAGTTCAATCGCGCGCCGGTAGGCGTTGAAGGCGCCATCTTCGTTTTTCAACGCTTTAAGTACGTTGCCCAAATTGTTATAAGCCTGTGCCAGTTCGGGGTTTAGCTGTATGGCGCGCGCATACATTTCCGCAGCATCCTGCAGACGCTCCAGGTGCTGATAAACCAGGCCCAGGTTGTAGCATGCCGACCATAGATCCGGTACGCGCGCAAGCACAGCAGCGTAGCCCTGTGCGGCTTCGGCAAAGCGGCCCGCTGCCTGGTACTGAAACGATTGCTGCGCCAGCGCGCGAAGCTCGGGCGTAAGAGGGGGCTGTTGCATGTTCAGCGCGGGGCCTCGTGGCCATGTGCCCACTCGTGCTCCAGCCGCACAAAGCCGTGGTCGCGCGTTTGGCCGCGAATGGAAAGTGTGACTTCGCGCGTATCGAACATTCGCAGTCCGTGATCGTCCAGTGTATGCGCGCGCAAATGGTACATGCCTGGCAGCAATGCGTTGCGACGGAAGATGACGCGAAACCCGAAGAGGTGAGACGCGAGCCGGTTCGCACTAAACCCGGCATCATTGGAAAACGTACCAAATACCGGCGTGCCATCCATTCGCACGATGCCTGCCATGAGCACGGTCGACCGATCATCTGGCGTCTTGAAGGTTCCGCACAGCCACACGTCCTCGGTCATGTCAAAGAGCTCGCGGCGGGCGCCGGTATCGTCTTCGATCCACAGTGCGGCAAGCATTGGAAATGGCGCATTCAACGCAGAAATGATTGGTGCGGCGGGCTCGTCCTTGCGATTCTTCGCTTCGTGATACGCAAGATAAGCCTGCGTTACCGCAAATGATTCTCCTTGCATGCGCATTTTGCCATCGTGAATCCACATCGTCTGCTGGCAGAGCGACTGCACGTGGTACATGCTGTGTGAGCACAGCAGCAAAGTACCTCCACGAGAACGAAAATCCTCCATCCATCGCAGGCATTTCTTTTGAAATGATTCATCGCCGACCGCGAGCACTTCATCGGTCACCAGCAGATCCGGCGACAATGCCGTCGCGACCGCAAATCCCAATCGCACCACCATTCCCGATGAGTACGTTTTGACCGGTTGATCGATGTGCGTGCCGATATCGGCGAAACGCAGGATCGCGTCGAGCTGCGCGTTCGTCTCGGCACGGGTCCAGCCCATCAGCGCCGAAGCGAGGAAAATGTTGTCGCGCCCGCTGTATTCCGGATGAAACCCCGTGCCCAATTCCAGCAGCGCACTGACCCGCCCGTCAATATAGATTGTTCCCTGCGAGGCTTTGACCACCCCAGCGATAATTTTTAGCAGGGTTGATTTGCCGGCACCGTTTTCACCGATGATGCCCCAGGACTCGCCACGGCGGATGGTCAGGCTGATATTTTCCAGGGCACGATAATGATCATGCACCGCACGTCCGGTGAGTAACTCAAAAACAGTTCGTAACCGCCCGGCTCCGGTGCGAATGACGGGATAGTCCTTGCTGATGTTTTCAAGGCGGATGAGATCGTTGGAGACGGAGGCGGACACAGTGTTCGGGCCAGTGTAATTTGACGAACGACGAACGGATTCTCGTCGACGTGCGTGAGGTAGAAATTATATGCGAGGCACTTGATTTGCGTGCGTCCCGCCTTCGCACCTTTCGACGCGCGAGCACCTCCGAGCTAGAGAAAATCCTCGAAGTACGGCGACAGGCGAAGGAAAAAACCGATGCCAATGGCCGCCACGAAGACACCGACCGACAACATCAGCAGATCCGCGAATTGTGGCGTGGCACCGAGCAGAAAACCATCGCGCAGTCTTTGCATTACACCGGTCAGCGGGTTCCATGTGAACCAGTGTCGATAGGCGTCGGGAATGATCGAAACCGGGTAAAGGACGGGAGTGAGGAATTGCAGCATCATCAGCGCGGGTGCCACCACCTGCTCAACATCGCGCAGGAGTGTCTGTAGCGCAGCGAGAAAAGCGCCCGCCCCAACCGCGAGCAGATAGAGCGTTGCGATGGCAAGTAGCGCCGAGGGAACGCCTGCAAGGTGAAGCGTGCTACCGGTCGCGGCGAGAATCGCGAGGATCGCGATGTAACCCGCCAGGTGCACCATAAACACACTGTTGACGGCTGCCAGTACCAGCAGTAAATGTGGAAACGCAACTTTTTTCACCAGCGGCGCATTTGCCTGCACACTTTGCATGGCACGCAAAACGCCATCCGCAAACATCATCCAGGGCCAAAGTGCGATCGCGAGAAATACGATGTAACTGTCGGCGGACAGATCACCCATCCGGGTTTTGAAGAGTTGACCGAAAACAAACGCGTAAATTGCCAATAGCAAAAGCGGATTGGCAAGCGCCCAGATGAGACCAAAGGCACTGCCTGCGAATCGCGATAGAATTTCGCGCTCGGTAAACCGAACCAGCAACAACAACGGTTTAGGGCCGGAGGCGATCAAAATCGAGCGTTAGAACGATCTGGTAGGCGTAACTGCCGGTGGCGGTGGCGGGATCTCCGGGAGCTTGGGTCGCACCCGGTCGAGCGCGTCGGCGTGAAGCTTCATGGATGGATCGGTGCGAATCTTCTTGAGATAGTTTTCCACCACGCGTTGCTTGTAGGTTTTTTCGGCTTCTGCAAGCATTTCTGTTTTCAGGTCATCGAAAGTTGGAATGTAGCGAGGTTCCAATTTGATCAGGCGCACGACGTGAACGCCATAGTCTGTTTCGACAATGGCGGACTCGCCCGGCTTCAACTTTTCAAGCGCGTTCGCGAATCGTGTATCCAGATAGGACAGTGGCGTTGGTCGGATGAAGCCGAAGTTCACGGAAGTGGATTCGTCGTTGGAGTATTCCTTCGCGATCACGTCGAGTGGCTCACCCGCGTCCACTTTGGCCTTGACGATTTTTGCGCGCTCCAGCGCAGCGGCGGGTGTGCGATCCTTGGTTTTGATGAGTGTGTGCCAGCTTGAGTAAAGGGCTGGCTTCTCCAAATCTTTCAAGCGCGTAAGAAACATTTCGCGTGCAAGTGGTGTCAGGTCGATTTTTGGCGCGGTCGTTTCGAGTTCTTCGCGCCGATATTTTGACAAAACCTTTTCGGTCTGATTGCGGATTTCTGCAGCGATTTTCGTCTGCTGTTCCAGACCTGATTGCTGCGCCTCGGCCGACATGATTTTGTTGATCAGGATGTTTTCGACTACGGTGGCCAGACGCTGTGCGCTGAGCATGAATTCAAGACGATTTTCTTCCGGGATGCGTGCGAGTTCGGCGATTAAATCCTCGTACGTTACGCTGGCCCGCGAATTGGACGCGAGTACGGTATCCGGCTTCACGGGTGATTGTGCGTGAACGCCCAGGCTTACTAAGTAGATTGCACCTGACAGCATTGCAGCGGCAAGTATGGTGGTGTGTCTCATGGTGATCCAAGGGGTTTTGGAGGACAAAAGTATTGCGGCCGGCATTAGCCGGCCGCGAGTGGACCAAGCGTTGTAATTACAGTACCTGAATAATTCCGCCGCAATTTCCACTAGTGCATGAATCGGTGGTTGGCGATCCGCTCAGTTCTGCTGGTCTTGCATCCTGGAAACGGATATTCATGTAGTAGGTTTGACCCTTAACCAATCGGCAATAGGAAGCGGGAATGGCGACGTTGGGTGCGAGGTTTACCCAGTTGACGCTATTACCGTTTATCCCGGTCTGAAAGCAGGCGTCACGGGTTGCAGCCACAATTTTCGACGCGTCGAAATTACACGGTGTGGTTGTGACGCTGATAAAGGTTGGCCGAACAACAGCATTGGCACCGTCGTTATAGATAAAGCCACCCGATGTATCTATATTTGGCACAGTGAATTTGTAGCTCAATGCTTCACCTGCACCCATTGCAAAGTAATCAAACGCGTTCTTGCCCTTGTAGTCGCTGAGATCGATGTTGTGCTGCCACGACTTCGTAAGGGCTGGAATCGTCGAGCAGCGGGCGGTGCTCATTGAGTACGCGTTGACTTCTGAGCCGGCACCATTTGCGCCTACGTGTATTCCCGGAATGGCGAATCCATATTTGGATGGATTTGGCAGGGTAATGCCTTCGAGGGATACGTCCGAGCCACCCACTGGAGGTGGGTTCACGGTGAAGGGTGAAGAAGTAGTGCCGGCGGCGGTGGTGACGGCGACAGTTCCCGTTGCGACGGGTGCGTTACCCGGTACGGATGTTGTGATCGAGGTAGCGCTGCCGGTGGTGACAGTTGCCGTTACGCCGCCGATGGTCACCGTTGCGCCACTAAGACCCGTTCCGGTGATGGTGACGCCGGTACCAGCGGAGCCTGATGCGGGTGAAACGAGCGTGATGACGGGCGCTGCGGCTGTGGGCGCGGACGTGACGGTGAACGCAAATGTTGCTGGCGGCGCAACGGTTGTGCTGGCCACGATGGAACCTGCGCCAACGATCGCGTTGCCTGGTACGGTAGTGTTCAATTGCTGGCCGGTGTTGTTCGATACCGTTGCGGCGGCACCGCCGATGGTGACCATCGCGCCGGCCAGGTTGGTACCATTGATGGTGACGGCCGTGCCTGGTGCGCCACTGGGCACTGAGACGCTGGTGATGGTAGGCGGCAAGGTTGGCGGCGGCAAAACGATCGCCGTGCCGCATCCACCGGTTTGGATGTTCAGGGCACCGCCACTATAGCTGACGGAAACGGCATGGGCAGACGTACAAGTCGCACCGTTGACGACAGTGATGCTAGGAGTTTGTGCGTGAATCGGGCTGGCTGCGAGACCGACAAATACCAGCGACGTGGCAAACAGTCTACGTATTCGGGAGGTTATTTTCATGGAAATCCTTTAGAGGGTATTTTTTGGGGTATCACATTTGCTTGAGCCCCATTTTTATTTATACACAAATTCTAACAGACTATGCTCCCACATACCTGTGACAATGCGCAGTTAACTTTCACACACGACAAAGAAAAAGGGGCCTCGCGGCCCCCTTTTCTTGTTTTGTCGTTTCCGACACAACAATATTACTGGATGTTACGTGTGAACTTGTGCGGAATTACACCACCGTACGAAGAAGCAACGCCTGTATTCGTATAGTTGTGGAACATTGCACCGATCACTGGCAGACCAAAATGCACACGCGGCACAGCATCCGCAACACCATTCAGCGATGACGTCAATGGTGTCATGCTTTGCTGCGACTGCGTGGGGGTAGCGGTAGCACCGAAGCCGAACGAAGCCCAGCCATTCGGCCCTTGCAGAGTACGGCGGCTAAACGTCGCAAATGGAGCACCCGTCGTCGTCGCGCCGGAAACAGCAAATGCATCCGCAGCACCTTGCAGACGGAAATTGTTGGTTGAACCCAACAAGCCGCTTGAGCCAAACTCAATAACGTTTGCCTCCCAGCACAGCACCTGACCCGGAGCAAGAACACCAGGAGGGCGCGGCGATGGCAGGATTACGCCAGGCGTTGTACCGATGGTGCCTTCTTCGCGATTGAAGATGGCAAGCGAATACGCATCGCATGCACCAGTTGCGGTGGCATTTGCGAAGTTATTGCTGAACGGACGATTAGGCGTACCAACACCAACACCGATGTTATCGCGCTTGGTTGGCATCGTGATGACCCAGTCGGTCTTGGACACGGTACCCGCATCCGTCACGAATTCGTTGATGACGCTATCGCGCATCAAGATTGCCGAAACGGCTTCACGTGAGGTGTTCCACGACGCACGAACCACACCTGCCGAGTTGGCAATCGCCGGGTTGCCCGTCACGAACACGTTACTAACGGTGTCAATACCGGTTTGGAGAGAGATCGAAGGAGTCGTAATACCAGAACCGGAATATGGCACATTGCCTGGCGCCGGAACGAGCGGATTCCACCAGCCGTCAAACACGGTGACGTCATAGGTGTAGTTGGTACCATTGGCTGCATTGATAATGCTTGCACGGCCAGTCAGACCACCTGCTGGCGAAGCCAGATGGAGCGGGAATTTGCCAACGGCACCGACCGTGGTTGGCGCAGTAATACTCGGGTCACTGTCGTACGCGTCAAGTGCTACGCAATTGGCGGGAACGCCGGCTGCACTGTGCTTGATGTAGCCCGTTACAATGGTATTCGTAACGACGCCCATCTCGATCACTTCCATGTAGCCCTCGCGGGTACGATCAAGCGTGTTCATTGTTGCGTTGTCAACGTTTCCGCCGGTGTACTGATAATTCTTGAATGCATTGATCGGGAGACCCAAGCCATCCGTACGGATCGTGGATACACCAGCAGCACCACCGAACAGGTCGCTAGGTGTTACACAGGAGTTGTCGCCGGTTTCAAGGCGCGCACCATCGGCGCCACCTGGCGTTGTTCCGGTCAGAATTACACCGGTCCATACGTCTTGCGGGGAAAGGAACAAGTTAAAGTCAAGTACCTCACGGCTATTCTTGCCTTCGAGGAAACGGACTTTGACGGCTTTCGTCAGGCTCGTCGTGTTAACGATCGACATCGCTGTCGTATTGCCGGCACGAACCGTGAAATACGGGTAAATCACGACTTGCCCGAGTCCGTCCGGGTTGATATGCACTGCGTTAGCGGTACCGGCAGCGCCTAGCGCTCCCAAGCCCGCCAAAACGGCTGCGTGCAAAGATTTCTTTTTGAACGTATTCATTTTTTAAAATACTCCTTTTAGATATTAAAGTGATCACTTTAGAAGCTACAACACTACAAGTTTATACCAGCCAAAGCCATTTTTCAAACTTTTTTGTTGGTATACCGTACACCTGCATTTTGCCGCGCGCTCAGCCTTGGTACACAAACCACCACTTGCCCGCATCCAAAATCCAGGTTTCCTTGATGGGATTGGTGAACTTGACACCTTCAACGACCATGTCCACCAACACCGTTACTTCGCAAATTTCTGCCGCACAAACCGCTTGTGTTACTTTAGCGCCGCGCCAAAATCCGGTATTCACCCGGGGGCGATAGTCTTCCACCGTCATCAGCGAACGCCCCGCAGGGCTGATTAACTGATACGCCACATCCAAATCGCGCTTTAGCAACCCGTTCCAGCGATGTTGCGCCCGCCCCGTAACCAGCCTCGATATAGCGTCTGCGTCCATCTCAGCGGTTACGGTAGATTGTACGCGTTCCATCGTCCCACAACTGCTTAAATTCACGACCGCGACGACGGCAAAAAACATCAAAGCTGAAAACTTAAATTGCACAATTAATCCGATTCTTCTCGGCAATACTTAAAGTAAAACCTGAGATAAAAACTGCCTCAAAAAAAGAGTAATAAATTCTACTCCCAGCGTCAATAGATTCTGCAGCTTTTCCGCGATCTGTGGCATTTTTGCAACAGTATTTTCGCCATCAGGTATGCAGCCTGCACAAAACCTACTTCTGGGCTTTTGAGAAAAATTTTTCCAACGACGGCATAGTTTTACGGATCTCATCGGTTACTGCCCGCGCATCTTCGGAATTGGTAACGACGGTCGGCGTGATCAACAAGACCAACTCCGTTCGATTGCGGCTATAACTTTGCGTGCCGAATAACCCGCCGATCAACGGAATCTTGGAAAGAAGTGGAACGCCAGCCGATCCACTACCATCAATTTCCTGGATCAAACCCGCCAGCACCATGGTTTCGCCCGAACCGACCGTGACAACCGTCTGCGCCTTTCGCGTCGCGATGGTCGGATTGGCAGTACCAGACGCCCCCGTTGGCGAACTCACTTCCTGGTTGACATCCAAGGTAACCCGACCGCCCGAGTTGATTCGGGGTGTGACGCTCAATATCACGCCTGTGCTCAGGTATTGCCGGGTGGTGACCACATTACCTCCTGTGCCGGTGCCTGTGGAGGATCCGGTATCGACGGAAATTTGCTGTCCGACGTTGATTGAGGCTTTTTCGTTGTCCAATACCATGATACGAGGAGTGGATACGATTTTGGAACGTCCATCGGTTCCGAGCGCCTGGAGCACGGCGCGGATGTCGGTCCCGACGACGTTGATCAGTTGTAGTCCTGGCGTCGTCGCGATAAGTGATCGGGGATCGGTTGCAGTCCCCATTCCCGGAAGGGTCGGCAAGACGCCTGGCAATGCCCCTGTAGTACCGGGGTTGCGCAATGCACCACGCGTGTTATTGCGCGTATTGATAAACCATTCGATACCGAACTTGAGATCGTCAGTCAATTGTACTTCGGCGACCAGCACTTCCACCGAAACCTGCCGCCTTGGCACGTCAAGTTGTCGCAAGGCGGTTTGAATGGTGTCGTAATCCGAAGGCGAGGCCAGAATGAGCAACGCGTTATTGTCGTTGTCTGCAATGATGCGCACGTCCTTCGAAACGCTTACGCCGCTGCCAGCAAACGAAACGAGTGACTGGATGGCGGTCTGGAGGGGCGTTTGCGGTACCACGGGACTACCCGGCGCGGCGGGGGTCGTAATTTGCGCCGGTCGCTGTCCCGGTGCCAGGGTTGGCGCGGTGCTTCCTGCTTGCTTATTGCCATAGACTTCATTCAAAAGCTGAGCCAGTTTCTCGGCCTTGCCATGTTGCACCGGATAAACGTTAAAACGAAGCCCACCAGCGACACCGCCACTTTTGTCGAGGCGCTCTATCCATTTTTTCGCCTCCTCAAGGTAGCGAGGCTGTGTAGTGACCACCAGCAACGCGTTCAATCGCTCGATCGGAATGTATTTCACGATACCTGCGAGGGGGCTTGCCGCTCCCGCGCCGAAAATACGATCAAGATCGCCCCCGAGCGCCTTCACGTCGGTTGACAATTGATACAAACCGATCGAATAGCCAGCCAGGAAATCCACGTCGAACAATTCCACAATATCGAGCAAATGGCGCAGCTCGCGTTGCGTGCCGGAAAGAATCAACAGGTTGCGGACCGGGTCTGATTGAACAGACGCCGGATCCACCTGGTAGGGTGCCAAAATTCGTACCATATCGCCCACGCCAACAAACTTCAGTTGGACGACCATTGGCGTGTAACCGTTTGGTAACGGCTTGTTCACGCCGCCCAGCACCGGCGACACCGAACCCCGCGTGCCAAGTGCCTGCGGCATTATTTTGTACATGCCCTCCTCTTTCACCATCACTTGCCCGTTTTGACGCAACAACATCTCCAGAATGGGAAGCAAATCTTGCCGGGACACGGGTTTGGACGTACGAATCGTCGCATTGCCGGCCGTCTGTGGGTGGATCGTGAAGAACTCCTTGAGGTAGTCACCCAGGATGTATTGCACAATCTGGCGAATATCGAGCGCCTCGAAGTTCAGCGTGAACTCCTCGGGGCCCACAGGCACACCGGGCGTGGGGGGATTCTGATTGACAAAGTTACCTGTGCCGACGAATGTGCGAGAAGTATCTCGCTGCGGATCGGTTACTGCTGCCGCGGCGGGAACGCCCGATGCATTCAGTGTGCGCAGCGCGCTGGCGGTGCTCGCACCTGTTGCCTGAGCCTCGCCAACTGAAGGTGCCCCCGCACTTGCGACAATTCTTCCAGGCGGTGTAGGACCTGGCTGCAGTTTTGTTTCGGCAGTGTTGGCTAGGGGTGGATTTTTCTCTGCGTTCTGCCTCTGCAGCTCCGCGCAGCCAGCGAGAGCGACGCACAAGAATATCCAGAGGGTGCGCCCGAAGCGCGCCCCGCGTCTGGTCTGAACCACGGTGTTGAGAAAGCAGCGAGTATTAGTGATCACGGTTCGCACTCATTAAAGAAATATTCGGGGGATGGAAGCCGGGCGATGCTAATCGCCTCATGATCACGACGGGCCTGCATTGCACCAACTGGCGCATAGACTTCTCGGTATCGATGTCATTGATCATTGTTGCGGCACATTCTGAACGCGGCGGCGACGCTGATTGCCGACGGCGGTCTCGCTCGGGTTCACCGGTGCAGTGTTCGGCGCTCCAGACTCGGGCGATTGCACAAATCCGGGTAGCACCGATGATCCAGGTTGAGGCACTGTTGCCGCGATTGGCGGACTCCCGCGCGCGACCGGCGCACTCGCATTGAATGCTGGCACCGCGCTCACCACGACGCCTGCAGGCGGTGGCCTCTGCATCGCCGCCGCTGGTGCCGCGCCGGGTGGCCCAGGGAGAGGTGTAGGCGCTACAGGCGATGAGGCTGTGCGCAGTGACAACTCTTCTGTCTCTTCGCCTTGTTTGAGCACAACACGCACCGCATCGACCTCCGCGACGGAAATGCCGGTGGACATGATGTCAGCGCCTTTGGCAACACGCATCCCTTTGCCGGTGGCGATCTCCACCAGAAATACGAAGGGAATATCCCGATTGATGACGGTACCGGCGAGCCTGAACTGGCCTTTTTTCATCGTTGGCTGCCCGCCATTGCTCGCCACGGGCACAGGACGACGCGACGCCGAAAACAACGGCCGGTCGACCGTTTCCTTGAAACCAGTGTCGATTCCAGGCAATCCAAACGCGGGCAACAAGGATGTCTCGCCGCCTTTCGTCACTTGCCCAGCCACCAACACTGTTGCCGGATGAAAGCTGCTTCCCCATTGGGTTTCAACGCCAATAATGCCAAGCAGGGCGACGACCACCGCGCCGATCAGCACAGCTAAACCGTGACGCCGAAAGAAATGCAATGCTGAGGATCTCATGTTGCACCCGCCCGATCCCGCGTGGGCGCATTGGCACTGCGCGCTTTGGCGGTACCCGATTCCGACGTCGCGCCAGTGCCCACTGGTGGCGTCCCGGGGGACACCAACTCACTCTTCGGTTTCAGGGCGAACGCGCGAACGTCAAGCTGCACAAACATTTCCGTCTCTGGCGCTCCCGGCCCGGGCCGAACCCCGGACAAAAATTGCGGCTGGATGACGACGCTATCGATGAAGAGGTATGGCTCTCTGGTTTCTAGCGCATACAGCACCCGGCGAAGGTTGGTGTTGTTGGCATTCAGCGTAAACGTGGCCGCGACTTGGCGGTAAGGACCGTCTTCCTTCAGGGCGCCGCCTTGCACAGAAGAACTGTTCATTACCCTGCCGCCGTTCGTGTCAATCGTCGCGCGAACGGTTTCCTGCAATTCGGCTAGCGCTAGAGCCGACGATGTGCCTTTGAGAAACAATTTTTTTACGTCGCGCGTCTTGAGTAACTCAAGCTTTTCTGTCAGGCGTGGTCGCAACGCATTGAACGCCGTTTGGGTGCTCACTTGTCGACCCAGCTTGGCGATGTTGTCGTCATAGTGTCGGTGAAGAAGCACGGTCGGCACAGTAACCAGCGCGACGACCAGTCCCGTCTGCAGCAAAAACAACGCAACTGCCACGCAGCGGCGTTTGCGCGGGTCGGCTGGCAACCATGTCGGGATATTCGCCGGGGTCATCAACCGCTCCGTTTTCCTGGCGGCGCAGACGACGGTATCGGCACGATAGTCGGCGGGGACTGCGGGCCTGGCGGCGGATTCAGCGGATTGTACGAAGCGGGTGGCGAGCTAAATAGGGTCGGCGCCGGATTGAATATGGCGGGTGGTACCAGTTCCATTGTCGGGGGAGACTGCGGGCCGGGTGGGCCGTTAAACGTCGTTAGAGGCGGGGTGGGTGAAGCCGGAGACGGGGGGAGACTCTTTCCTGTGGACGGTGCCGATACTGGTGGCGACGTTGCGGGTGGCGACGTTACAACGACCGACGCTGGTCGTGTGGGCGCGACCCCTGCCGCAACTGAACCCGAACCCCCAGGAGGATTGGCGGCACCGGGATCTGGCGTCGGCAGCATCGGTGCGACAGCAGGTGCAATGCCCGCCGGGGTTACGGAGGCCGTTACATCGTCAATGCCCTCCGGGGCTGGCACCGGACGCGGCTTGATTTCCGCCGAAACATGGAAACGCTCGGTGTTGGGCTGCAAACGCGTGGTTTGGGACTGCTGCTTGGAATTCTGGAACAAAGACGAAGGCGATTGTTCCAGATTTTCGATGACTTTTGAGGTTGACTGTGCCTCGCCAAGCAAAGTGACTTCGCGCACTTTGCCGTTTGGTTTGATATCGAGTTTTTGCACCCAGGTGGTATCAGGAAATGTCTGCGCCAGCTCTTCTATTACCGAAACAACCGGATAAACAGCGTGTTTCCTCGAGGCAAGAAAATTGTACTCGGCGGCGATTCTGGTGTACTCGGTATACACGCGCTCACTGACCTGGAATTCAGCGCCGGCCTTTTCGGCCTGCGGGATCAAAATCTTTATCGCTTCACGCTTCTGCCAGATCGGCAATACGACTGCAACAAACGCAAGCAACGCAGCGACCCCGAGTAACCCTAGATTGATTTGATGAAGACGGCTTAGCCTGCGCGCTGGTTTATCCGCTGCGGGCTGCAAGTCGACGGTTGTCGCGTTAACGGCTGCAGCACCGTCAATTCCGATGGCCGTGCAAGTCAGACCGGCACGGCGCAGCGTCTCCAGCAGCGCCGCGACTTCTGTCTTCGAGGCAACCACCAGCGACACGAGGATTTTTTCGCGCTGGGGGTCGCGTCGTTCGACTTGAACATCGTAGTAGGCCTGATCCGGCGTAAAAGGCGTATGCCGGTCAAGCTCGAAACCGACTACTTCGCGCAAATTTTCCTCAGTCGCCATCGGCAACGTGAATGACTTCACCATGGCCTGATCCTGAGTTAGCACCAGCCGAACCCGGTCGCGCCCGGTCGCAATCAAATTGCGCAACAATGGGTTGCTCGAAACAGCGTCGAGTGGCACACGTTCGGCACGAAATGGTTTTGTCGCCTCGGCCCCCGTATTGATTACACTCAAGCCGTATTCATCGACCGATACGTTTGTCGTAACCGTGTCCCCATCGATCCATCGCGCCATCGATGGCGGCAGCATCGTCCGCAACTCACCCGTCCACCACCGCCATATCGGCAGCAGGCCTGCGCTGGAAACAGTCGTTGCGGAGGGAATTGATTTAGGCTGAGTCATAAGCTGGTCATTGCGGTGCAGAGCTAGGCGCTGACTGCCCAGTCGCAAGACTACCGCCGCCCGACGCAGCGGAGCCTTCTTTCCAACGCAAAAAGGTGTAAGGGCGCGCCGGTGTTGCAAGGCGCATCACAACAGCTTCGCGAATGAAGCTCGATCCTTCGTTGCCTTCGCCCCCGGTAGCGACAGCTCGGACAATCACAATGCCATTGGCGAAGCTTGAGTACGGGGCAGCCGACGCAAACTGCGGTAGAGGTAGTTTCGCGGTGCGAGCCTGCTCGCGTTGTGACAGATATTGGTCAACCAGCAGATCGGTGGCACCCGGGAGCGCGCGCAGTACGCCGCGCGCGGCGATACTGGCGTTAATGCCAGGCTGACGTGAGTAGATCGTGATCAATGGCGCAACCTTGTCGTATAGTTCTGGCGTCATGCCCATTACGAGGCGCAATTCCTCGTTCGATTGGAAAGCCGCATTGGCTGGTTTGTAGGAATACCCGGCGGCAAGATAATCGGCTTCTTCTGCCCCGCGCAAGCGCTTCAATGAATCCTGATCGCGCCAATCCAGTATTGCATCGGTTACGGCTGCGGCTTCGTCATCGTTCATGCCCTGTGCGAGAAACAGTCCACGCAGCAAGGCATCGGAAGCCGTATTGATATCGATTTTACCAGACTCGTCCGTCATGCTGACATCAACCGTCACCCCCTGATAGCTCCACGGCTGCGCTACGCCGTCGGTTGTCCAGCGACCCGGCAGCTGGGGCGGCTTGAACATTTCAAAGATGCCACGCTGCACTGCCGCGTCGGCGGCGGCTTCAAGTCGCGCGCGCGCCAGCGAATTGGTGACGATCTTGACGTCGGTTCGCATCGCATAAATGAACGACGACGCAATCAGCATCAGCAAGGTGGTAATCCACAGCACGATGATAAGCGCAATCCCGTTTTGGCCACGCCGCATTGCACCTGCCGACACCGCGCGCATCATGCGCGTCTCGGACCGCATTGGCGCTGGAACGCATTGTCGTAGCAGCCCGCTTCCTCGCCCAATCGAAGGCTGACGATCAGTGGCGGCACATCGCGCCCGTTATCCACCTGCAGTGTGATTTTGATCAGCTGCGGCATGCGCAACGGATTGGTCCATTCGCTTGTCCACTGCGGCTCGGCCGTCTCGTTTTCTGCGCCGAAATAGCCTATCTCGAAGGACTTCACACCCTCGATGAGCGGAATCGGCTTGGCCGCATCCAGTCCGTCCCAATCTTTCGCTTGCAAATCGAACGCCGAACGCTTGATGAACAAAGTCCTTCCGCGCTCGCCGCCCGGCGACTCCCTTTCAGCAACGTAGAGATGTCCCCACTGCATGCCGCCTTCCCGTGCCGCAGCACCCAGCGTGAGCGTGGTGACGAATCTGAGTTCGTCCTTGGTGCCTTCGAAGGCGATTTTCGATTCGGCAATGCCACGCCATCGCACCGGAAAAAGCTGGCTCAATTCGCGACGCAGGAAACTTTGCACCACGCGCTGGTGCGAAGCTTCGGCGACCCGCTTCTCACCCGTGTCCCACGAGCGGAGGCTGATATTGAGTGCGGAATAGATGAGAATCAGCATCACGCCCAGGAGCGTCAGTCCTACCAACGTCTCGAGTAGCGTGAAGCCACTCACCGAGGTGAGCACGGCACCTTGCTCCAGTCGCACTTGGCGATTTCGCTTGCGCCGATTCATGTTTTTGGCCCCAGCCTCAGGGTCGAAAGATTTACCACCCGCTCACGGCGGTCGTCTGCGGTAAAACTTACTTTGAGTTCTATCTCATAGAGCTGCGTTGGCATGAGTTTTTCGAAGTCGACGACCGATGGCTCCCTGGGAAACGGGTCCTGGTAAGGTCGCACCGCCAATGCCCACGAGAAATCGTCGTCAAATTTGCCGGCAGCCACGCTCTCTTTCAGCGCGTCCTCGACGCCAACGCTGGCGAGTTTTGATTCCGCAAACATGGTGGCTTTGGCATAGCGGTCGGCCAGTGTTGCGCCGTTCACCCCGCGCGAGAAAATTTGCATCAACACCCCCATCGCCATGGCGAGCAGGGTAAAGGCGACGAGAATTTCCAAAAGCGAGAAGCCCTGCACTGAGTAACCCGAAGATCGCCTATTGGCGGGCCTCACCGACGCATTTGGCTCCGCGAACCGCACAGATAGGCGATCTACGTTCTCAACCACGCGGAACTCCAACCGGTTTATCCTTGATCGTGACGTGGCCCGTCAGCCAGTCGACATCGATCTCGAAGCCGCGTTCACCTACCCCCACCGTGACGCGTCCACCGTTCGAAGAGCCGTCAGGGAAAAAGCGAATTTCGCCAACTTTTTCTGAAATAAGATCGGCCTCCGAGGTGTAAAGCTTTACGTCGAGTTTTTCGTTGAGTTTGTACGGCTTGGTATCGTTGGGC
>JANYHZ010000113.1 GCA_025362135.1 Betaproteobacteria bacterium
CTCAAGGACGAAGCGCGAAAAATGGCAATCGCAAACGCGCGGCGGCGGGCGGAGTTATTTGCGGCGGCCGCGGGGGCGAGCGTTGGTCAGGTGATCTCAATTTCGGAGGATGCGCAATTCAATGGTCCACAGCCCGTGCTGATGGGCACTCGCGCAAAGGCTATGGCAGGCCCCGTGCCAGTCGAAGCCGGTTCGATGGAGCTGGATGCAACGGTGCACGTAACATGGAGCCTGAAATGAGGTGGGAGCCTAAGTCGAGTTGGTAAATTGAAGGCGCGGCAGGCACTCTAACTGTTGAACACGTGAAGACCTTATTAGTCGTCCGTGAATTAGCCAGAAACCTCTGATTTATCTTGGATTGTGGGCATTTCGGGTGCCTTTGTGTTGCAGGATTTAGCCAGTATCTCGTCGATTTCCCTGCAAAACCGTCATGGCCTCTTCACGATCCCGGCCGAAGCATGATTCTCTTTCTGCGTGCACCGAGTGCGCGGAGAGCGATCATGCGGCCACCAAAACAATCCGAGACGGGGCAGACGGACCTGTTCCGCTCGCGTCTCGACCAGATCCTCAATCCCGACCATAAATTGATGCGCCTTGCGCGCCTGATCGATTGGCGTTTCATCGAGGAGCGCTGTGGCGCCGCCTATTCGGATGTGGTCGGCCATCCGCCGCTACCGACACGACTGATGGCGGGCCTGGCCATCCTCAAGCACGCCTACAATCTGTCCGATGAAACGCTGTGCGCGCACTGGCTCGAGAACCCCTATTTTCAATTCTTCTGCGGCGAAGAGTTCTTCCGCCACGACCTGCCGTTCGACCGTTCGTCGATCACGAGATGGCGAAAGCGCATGGGCGAGGAAGGTCTCAATGCGTTGGTGCAGGAAAGCCTTGCCGTCGCAGTGAAGACGAAGGCGTTGCGCATCGCTGATCTAGCTCACGTGATCGTCGATACGACGGTGCAGGAAAAAGCGGTGATGTTCCCGACCGACGCGCGGTTGCTTGACCGGGCGCGCGTGCGCCTCGTCAAACTCGCCAGAAAGCATGGCGTCAAGTTGCGACAAAGCTATGTGCGCGTGGGTAAACTGGCGCTGATGAAGCATCAGAGGTACGCGCACGCCAAGCACTTCAAGCGTGCCCGCGCCAAGCTGCGCACGTTGCGCACTTATCTCGGGCGCACCATGCGCGACATCGAGCGCGCCATCAAAGTGCAGCCTGTCCTCAACGGGTTGTTCCGCCGCGAGCTGTTCAACGCCGGTCGCGTGCTCGAGCACAAACGCGGACGCCGCAAGCCCAACGACCCGCCGCCAAAGTTCGCGCCGATCTATTCGCTGCACGCTCCGGAAGTGGAATGCATCGGCAAAGGCAAGGCTCACAAGCCCTACGAGTTCGGCGTTAAAGTCTCGGTGGCGACGACGCTGATGCGGTCACCCGGTGGCCAGTTCGTGCTCAACGCCAAGGCGCTGCCGGGAAGGCCTTATGACGGGCACACGTTGGCGCCGGTGATCCCTGCGATCGAGGCCATCATCGGCGTTGAGTTGAAACGCATCATCGCGGATGCCGGCTATCGCGGCGGCAACGCGCCCGTACCCTACGACATGCGCGTCTTCACCAGCGGCCAGAAGCGGCGCATGACCGACACAATCAAGCGGACGATGCGACGGCGCGCAGCCGTCGAGCCAGTGATCGGCCACCTGAAGAGCGATCACCGTATGAACCGCAATTTTCTGGCACACGCCACAGGCGACGCGATCAACGCCGTGCTCGCCGCCGTCGGCAACAACTTCCGCCGCATCCTCAACTGGTTGGCGCTTTGGCTTGCGTTCATTCTGTGCACGCTCCGCGTGAGCCAAAAACAAGCGGCAGCGTAGAAATGGCGTTCTTCACGGACGACTAATCACCTGCAAAATATCTACGCCAAGATCGGCGTTAAGACACGGGGCGGCGCCACGCTATTCGCTATCGAACACGGGCTTTGCTGAGTGTCATACCAACGGTCAAAAGATTGACCGTTGGTATGGGGTTTTTTGCTTGCGCGCGGCCGCCCACCAACCCCGCGCGCGGATACCATCGGTCAATAAATATGACCGCTGGTATCATAGGGAATCTTCCTCAGGCGGTGACTGGTTTCGTCCCATACGCTCTCAATTCTCAACGGAATGGAGAGCACCATGAATACCAACATACAGTTTGTTCAAGAGGTCTATGCCGCATTCGGCCGTGGCGACATTCCCACCGTTCTCGATGCGCTGACGCCGGATGTGACTTGGGGAATGATCGGTCGTCCGCAAGACGTGCCAATGGCCGGCATTCGTCAA
>JANYHZ010000172.1 GCA_025362135.1 Betaproteobacteria bacterium
TAGTACTGGCGCGGCGTTCGGAGCAGAAAGCTTCTAGAATCCCCGCCAATGCTAGTGTTTGTGAAACTAGTTCTGCGACAACGCCGAAGACAGCAACTTCGCAGTCACATCGACAATCGGAATTACCCGTTCATACGCCATCCGCGTCGGACCGATCACGCCGACCGTTCCGACGATCTTGCCATCGACTTCGTAAGGTGCGGTGACGACGGAAAATTCGTCCAGTGCCACCAGCGTGGATTCGCCACCGATAAAAATCCTCACGCCTTCAGCACGATTGCTGACATCGAGCAAATCCAGCAACTGCGTCTTGTGATCAAACACATTGAACAGCTTCCGGATACTGGCCATGTTCATGGAAATGTCATTGACGCCCAAGAGATTGCGCTCTCCCGAAAGCACCACACCGGACGAATCCGAACCCTGGCCGCGTGCTTCCACCATCGCCGACATCAGCGTGGAAATATCGCGGTGCAGTTGCGACAGTTCGGTCTTTACTTTTTCGCGTATCTGATCAAATTCGTAACCCGAGTAGTGCTGATTGATGTAATTTGCCGCCTCGGTTAGCTGGGCAGGCGAATACGGTTTCTCGGTGACGAGCACACGATTCTGCACATCACCGTCGGAGGCAACCAGGATAAGCAACACGCGTTTTTCGGAAAGCTGCATGAATTCCACGTGCTTCAGGCCGATGCCGCGCCGACGCGGCGTGACGACGATGCCGGCGAAATGCGTGAGGTCCGACAGCAATTGCGAAGCGGCTGCCACCACATGGCGCGGATCATCGGGGCGAATATTGTCTTCGAGCTGTTGTCGCTCCAGCTGCTCCAGCGGCTGGATGGTGAGCAGCGTATCGACAAACAGTCGATAGCCTTTGGGTGTCGGTATGCGTCCGGCCGAAGTATGCGGGCTTGCGATGTAGCCCATTTCCTCGAGATCCGCCATGACGTTACGGATCGACGCAGGCGAGAGCTCCATGCCCGAAAACTTCGACAGGGCGCGAGAGCCGACCGGCTGGCCGTCGGCGATGTAGCGTTCGACGAGGAATTTCAGCAGGGTTTGGGCGCGGTCAGACAGCATGGGCTAATTGTAGGCAAAAGCGGGGTGGTTGTGTGAATTGCGCAGTAACGATGGTTTTCGAACGCCTGTCACCCGCAATCCTGTGATTTAATCAAGCCTGCATGAAATCACCATTCAAAACCGTCGCAATAGTTGGCAAGCCCGATGGCATGGGTGTCGGCGAGCCTGTCGATCAACTCATCAGGCTGCTGCACGCGCGAGGTATCTCGGTGCGAATCGATTCCCGCACGGCAGAGTTTGCCAGTGCCGCGCCCGACGCGGTCATGCCACGCGAGCCCCTCGATCAGCTGCTTGACGGCGCCGATCTCGCCATCGCGGTCGGTGGCGATGGCACCTTGCTGTCTCTGGCGCGTTCGGTGGTCGCCCATCATGTGCCGCTGGTTGGCATCAATCTCGGTCATCTCGGGTTTCTCACAGATATTCCCGCCGAGTCGTTAGTGCCGATGATCACCGCCATGCTCGACGGTGAATACAACGAAGAGCCGCGTTTCCTGCTGGACGCGGAAATACGTCGCGGGGGCGAGACCATTTTCAAGTCTGTGGCGTTCAACGATGTGGTGTTCAGCCGTGGCGCGATGGGCACCATGATCGAATTCGCCGTGGAAGTGAATGGCGAATTTATCTACTCATTGCGTGCCGACGGCATCATCGTCAACACCCCTACCGGGTCCACCGCCTACGCGCTGTCGAGTGGCGGGCCGATTCTCCAGCCGGGATTGCCAGCGATTTCGCTGGTGCCGATTTCGCCGCATACCTTGTCCAATCGCCCCATCGCGATTTCGAACGAATCCGAAGTGCGCATCCGGCTGATTCGCGGCGCGAACGCACGCGTGAACTTCGATGTGCAGGCGTTTTTCGATCCTGAGCCTGACGATGTGGTGATCGTGAAAGCCCACAAGAATCGGCTGCGCCTGTTGCATCCGGTCGGCTACAGCTATTTTTCGATGCTGCGTTCCAAGCTGCATTGGAATGAGCGAGATCCCTGAATGTTGCGCTCCCTCGTCATCCGCGATTTTGTCATCGTTGACACGCTTG
>JANYHZ010000176.1 GCA_025362135.1 Betaproteobacteria bacterium
GCGGGTTGGTCAGCATCCGGCGTCCAAGGTCGATGAACTGACGCCACGGCGCTGGAAGCAGCTGTTTGCCGCAAATCCGCTGCGCTCGGATCTATACGGCATCGGGCGTTAACGCAATAACGCCGGATGGTTACCGGTTACGTTGACACGACAATGCCTTGAGGTTATGTCTGCATTCAATCAACCCGTTGGGCTCATTACCAAATCCGCGTTGATCGAACGCGATATTGATGTCTTGCAAAGCATGGCGGCGAGGAATCTGGTGCATGTTACAGCTTGGACAATGATCCCAATTTCGGCTCTCGCATGACGGGCGAAGGCATCCTCGCGAAACTTCTCAAGCAACGGTTTGCGAAAGCCTGCGAACGTTTTCAGTTGAATACCCATGGCAGGCACGAAGTGCAGCGCCTGAATATTTCCCAATTTGCCGTTCCGGGCCGGGCGGTGCAGGGAGTGTTGTTTGGGTAAAACGTGAGACATAATTTTGTGAAGGCATCTTTCTTATCTCCAAGAACAGGAAAGGATGCCTCACACGAATAGAGCATTTTACATAATATAAATTATACGCACAATTGAATGGACGCGATGTTACCGGGGAAATGTAAAATGCGATGGTATTTTCATTGACAACCCAATCAGCCTGTTCGCTACTATATCTAATCTTATTTATTAAGAATGATCGATATCAAATTGATTAAAATAACTAAATTATCAATTTTTCTGACGAATCTTCAACCTAAGTCTGCTGATGTCAGGCGCTGAATCAGTATCGGACACCCCGATTACGCGCCTTAAAATGGCAGACTTGGATTGGGCGACGGACTTCCTAACCAATGTCTTTCTCGCTGGTCCGCCGATTACGAAGTTGTTTTCTCCACCGAATGTGGAGCGGCAATTGCGCTATTTCATGCACTGCAACTGTGCCTTGGCGCTACGGCTCGGCGAATGTTATGCCACACGTGCGCGCGACGGCATCGCCCTTTGGCTGCCACCGGGACATACCTCAATGACGGTGGTCGATATGTGGCGCGCAGGAATGATGTGGGCACCCTTGAAATACGGAGTTGCAGGTACCGCAAAGGTGATCGCGTTCGCACACCACATTGACGCGATGCATACGCGTCGTGCGCCAATGCCCCATTACTACCTTTTTTTGACCGGCGTCGATCCGAGCCAGCAGCGTCAGGGTGTCAGTACGTCGCTGCTGGGTGATACGCTTAAGCGTATCGATACCGAACGCCTGCCGGTGTATCTGGAAACCCAAAGCGCTGCCAATGTGGACATATACGAAAAACTTGGTTTTGTCGTCGTCGAAAAAACGGCTTTTCCAATGAAGTCCAGTGTCTTCAATTGGGGCATGTTGCGGCAACCACAGCCTTAACGAAGTTCGTCAACGCTTTTCGCGATTTTCGTAAGCAGGCAGCGTTATTGATGAAGACCGGCCTCGCGTAACACCACACGCGCCAGATCCTCTGGCGCAATATCGAGAAAGCGCGGAACTTTGCTTTCGACCTCAGCGCCAACAACGATGTAATCCGTGCGTCCATCGACAAAAGCGATTGCGTCGTAAATGCCTGGCAAAATCGGCACATGGTCACCATAAGCGCATAACCATCCACGACGGTCTGTGGCGTGAATGGCCGCGTGACACTCACCGAGCATGGCATCGGTGTTTTGCAGGTGTCGCAGATAGATGGTGAATTCGTCATACGCTGGTAGCGGCGGGCTCGAATACAGCCGCTCCGGATCGCCAGGGGCCACTTTCTCTTGATGAAGAGGCCCGTGGTTTTCCATCGTGATCACAAAAATGAACAGCGGTTCGGAGGCAGCCAACAGAATCGCGCGGACTTTTGCTGCGACGGCGAGGTCTCCGATGTAGGGCCCGCTTTTGTCGTCTGGCGAGAACGCGGCAATATCGATGAATTCATCGAACCCGAGCGCAGGAAACACTTCATCCCGATCATAGAATTTTGCCGAAAACGGGTGCACGCAAATGGTTCGATAACCCTGCTTTTTCAATTCGCTCGCTATTGTCGGCACACCATAACGCGCCAGCTTTCGGTAAGGGTTAAATTGATGAACGCCAAGCGAGGCGGGGGCAAGCCCGGATAGAAATGAAAACTCCGTCCGTACGGTATTGGCCCCCCATGCCGGCACGTTCAATCGCCCTGCCTGGCTCGATAATTTGATCAGTCGATCAAAATTCTTAAGCACATTGGCATTCACGCCTTTGCATACGCGGCGGGCATCGAAAAAAGACTCACACTGGACGGCAACGATGTGAGGAAACCGCGCCGAATCTTCCGTTTTCGGCAAAACGTGAATTGCCCCATCCAATTTCTTGACAGCTGATTGTGGATTGTTGGCCTGTTCTTCCTGCCAGTAACGCACGAAGCTGCCTAAAAGGCCGAGAGTCTGCAAATCTCGAACAGGGGCAAGTGTGATCGGGAGGAGCCTGCGAGTACTCAGCCACAGCAGCAGTCCGCCGGTGCCTGCAGAAATCAAAGCGCACGACACGAATCCAACATAGCCGATTTGCGAAAGCATCGATGGCTCTGTACGCAACGCGACGACACAAAAAATGATAAAAACAACTGCGCAGCCGATTGCGGGAAACACACCGAAAAAAGGCAAATATAAACGTGGGTGACGCAACAGCGCTACGAAGAATCTGAAATCGGACAGCAGGAATGGCTCACGCAGGGAAGTAAACTTGGCGTTGCTCACCAATACGATCAGCAACAGACCGGCCAAATTCAAGCCGCTCACAAATATCGGGCGCTGCCAGATCGCGAGCCCGATACCAAACAGCAGCAGCCACATGCCGATATGGATCGCCAATGCACGAACCGGACGGCTGCGCAGTGCCGGTCGCGGACGGAGAAGCTGCTCGATGCAAAACGAAATAAAGACACCTGCGATCAGTGGCACCAGGCCACGAACGCAAATTTCAAACGGCATAGCCAAACAGCCGTAGCATTCTTTGTGAGAGACCTGCCGGCAGCACGGCCAAAAACCAGGAACCAAGATTTAGCGGAAACGGAAAACTGATCCGCGCCTTGTTCGCCTCCAGGCCCCGCTGTATGGTTTTCGCGGCTTGGTCGGATCCCCACAGAAAAGGCTTTGGCCCGGGCATGTCGTCGCACATCGCCGATTCCACGTAACCTGGCATGACCACATTCACCTTGATGCCCTCCTCTGCCAACCAACTGCGCAGCCCTTCTCCATATGCCTTGAGCGCGGCTTTGCTGGCGCAATAACTGGGCGTCATTGGCAGGCCGTGATAAGCCGCAAGCGAGCTGATGAGCGCAATCTGGCCATGTCCCCTTTTCCGCATGGATGGCAAAATGCCATTCACCGTTGCCAACGCAGCCCGGATATTGACTTCCAGCAGGGCCTCAACCTCCTCCCAATTTTCGCCCGCATTGTTGGGGCCACCGTGAATATTGATGCCCGCGTTGACGATGACGAGATCGGGGACACTTTGCTCGCACACATTTTTTAACCAGTGGGAGAGTTGCTCCCTTTCGCGCACATCGAACGCGGCAGTTTGTGCAAGCGCACCCAACGATCTGCATTGTTCCGCGACCGACGCCAACTGTTCGACGTTCCGCCCGTGCAGGAACAGCGTCACCCCGGTTGCTGCGTAGGTCCTTGCGAGTGCGGAGCCGATTGAACCGGTGGCACCGGTAATCAGGACGGCACGAATCGCTGAAGTGGGGCTCAATTCAACGCCTCTATCAGCGACTTTGTCGAGGTCAGTCGCGCGAGCGCACCCTGCGCTGCCATTTCCATGCTTTCCTTCGTGTAAAAGCCACCGTTCACCAGTGTGGCATGCACAACTAATTTACGAAAAGCCGCCATCAAAGTAGGGTTTGGGCCCTCGCCACTCTTCCAGAATTCGTCCAGATCACCCTGAAAGGCTAGGCCAGGTAGATTGTAAATGGGATCGGCAAGTGTTTTTATCGGTCGACCTGCCTCAAGTGCGGCGGTACCCACGGTGCTGTTTACCAGCACAACACCTTTCGAATGTTCGAGCAAGCGGTTCGCATCGCCAGTTTCGATGAAATGAACGCGTCCATCGAGGGCGCATTCTGCTGAAATTCGATTGATAACACTTGGGTAGTCAACGAATCCGGTATCGAGTGGGTGATTTTTTATGAGCAAATGCGCTTCCTTTGGAGCCGCGCGGGCAAATGACTTCAACACCGTGTCAATCACTTCCACCATGCCCGAAAACGAAGAGAAATCACGGATTTGTGCGTCACTGTCCAATTGCAACGGTAGCAGGAAAAATGGTGTTCGTTCATTCACGAGTTGGTCGCAAATGATTCTATCCCCCCGCTCGTGAAATCCAAGCAACGCAAATCGTCTGGCGAGCCCGGCATATTCGACCAGCGCGTTGTAGGGCCGGTGTGTACGATAGCCTGGAAACCCGATGAAGTTGCCAACGTTGGCCAGGTGATAGGCGATGTCGTGCGCAGCGCGCACCGACAGTGGCGTGTGGACGCGCGGATGCAAATCATCCGTTACGCGAGGCGCATTTTTGAGGTACCAATGCGGATCCCTGGGTAGGCTCGAGAATCGATTGACGCCGCCGCGTTCGAGTGTCACCCAATTTGGTCGAAAATAGCCCTCTTCAAAAACATGAACCGTAGCGCCGAGCCGCCGGGCGCATGCAATTGCGGCGACGTGTATTGGGCGGCGATCACCAAATAGCACCACATCGGTAAAACCGTGCATCTCAAATTTCGGCGCGAGCCATTCAGGCAGCGTAGCCAAATCATTGCGAAAATTCCACGCATTTCGGGGTAGCCAATAAGCAGCGTCGCCGCAGTTGAAATTGACTTTGAAAACTTGATGGCCATCCGCGATCAGCCGGTCGGCGACGCGCGCAAAAAATGGACTGCTTACACCCTGCAACAATAAGAATCGTTTTGGCATTCAGGTAGATTTATTTGGCAAACACAAGAACTGGCGCGGCTTTCATGGCAAAACTTGCCGAAAAAGTGCGCAGATGCTAGAGGTACATTGATGCTGCGGTACA
>JANYHZ010000181.1 GCA_025362135.1 Betaproteobacteria bacterium
CAGATAACGGTCGCGACGATAAATCAGGTCCACTTTCATTTTCGGCACATACCGCTCGCCGGCCGCTTTGATGAAGCGCGCAAGTTGACGCGCGGGTGAATCGTTCTCGCCACCGGTGCTGATGAGCGTAAGCCATTCGGCTGGCATTTCTTTGAGTGGCGGGATACCCTCGGCAAACAGGCGCACATGGTCACGCACCACTTTGCCATCCGATCCACGGGTGTTGCCGATAATGTCGTTGGTGATCATCCCCGCGATATTGAGCCCCTTCGCTTTGGCTGCTTTGGCATAAAAAGTCGAGCCAAGCAAACCTTGCTCTTCGCCAGCGACAGTCATGAATACGAGTGTCGCGTTGAATTTGTATTTCGACATCACGCACGCCATCTCCATGACCGCCGCCGTGCCCGATGCGTCGTCATTGGCACCGGGTGCCAATCCATCCGGATCTATTGGCGTGCTACGCATTGAATCGTAATGCCCACTGACGAGATAAATGCGGTCACGGCTCTCGGCCTGTTCACCCGGCAATGTGGCCACGACATTAACGATAGTGGTTGGCTGCGCAACGCGCGCGCTGACGGGCGCCAGATGTTCGTCAAATTCAATCTTCATGCGCCCGCCATTGGCGAGGTTGCAGCTTTCCAGTTCGCTTTTGATCCAGCGCCGCGCAGCACCGATGCCTTTGGTGTCGGTAATCGTGTCCGAGAGCGAATTGCGGGTCTCAAAACTCACCAGCTTGCGGATGGTGGCTTCAATGCGCTTGGCCGAAATCTCCTTAACGATTTTTTCGATGTCGGTGTTTTTCTTTAACGGTGCCGGGAGTACTGAGGTGCTGATTGCAACAAATGCAAGTGTCAGCCAGGCTGCTTGCGTACGCATGCGATGTTTCCAGAGAGAGTGAACGTTGAAAGTATGATAATCGTGAACAGCGGTGGAGTAGTTTGCATAGGTCAATTATTCCGGAAATGAAGAGCACAAAATATGCAAATACGCTAAGTCGCCGGGTAAGTCAGGCCTCTGTCAGCTCGACGACGTACTCTTTTCGGCCTCATGGTTGTACCTTAGTTGATATAGTGCCCGCCACAAAAGAGACCATTCATGCCAGCCCAAATGCAAAACGCAGAAACCTTCCATCGTCTGCATATTAAAGGCGATCCCGTCGTGCTTTTTAACGTATGGGACGCCGGAACCGCAAAGGTTGTTGCCGAGGCGGGCGCGAAGGCCATCGCTACCGGAAGCTGGTCAGTTGCGGCTGCACATGGATGCGGCGATGGTCAGGCACTTTCGCTTTCGCTAGCACTTGAGAACCTCGCACGGATTGTTGCGAGCGTCACGCTTCCGATCACGATAGATCTTGAAGCGGGATATGGTGACGCCCCAGGTGTCGTTGGCGAGACAGTCGCGCGCGCCATCGCGTGCGGTGCGATCGGCTTTAATCTTGAGGATCAAATCATTGGCGGCGAAGGCCTATACACCTTGGCGGATCAATCCAGCCGCATTGAGGCCGCACGTGCGGCTGCAGATCACGCGCGCATACCGGCATTCATCAACGCAAGAACAGATATATTTTTGCAAGCCGCAGCGGAGCAACACGATGATCGCCTTGGCAATGAAGCGTTGCATCGTGCACATGCCTACGCCCAAGCCGGTGCCAGCGGATTTTTTGCGCCTGGCCTTGCCGACGAGAGATTGATTGCGCGCCTGTGCGAAACGTGCCCGCTGCCGGTTAATATCATGGTGATGTCGAACACGCCGTCGGCAATTCGGATGGCGGAACTCGGTGTCGCTCGCATCAGTCATGGTCCTGGGCCGTACCGGCGGATGATGCGCGCATTGGAAGAAGAGGCGCGTCGCATTTACACCGAATAGTTTTGGTTGCACGAACCGCTGACGATGTTATGCGGCCGTCATTGAGAGACTGGAAACAAGGCCATCATGCGCATACGCGACCGAAACTGGATGCAAATTGAGCAATACCTGAAGCACGATGATCGCGCGGTTTTGCCATTGGGCTGCACCGAACAGCATGCCTACCTGAGCCTTTCGGTCGATTCGATTTTGTCCGAGCACGTAGCGCTCGATGCGGCTGAGCCGCTCGGTGTCCCGGTCTTTCCGGTCATTCCCTATGGGCCGACCGCATCGTTCATGGCCTACCCCGGCACAGTGTCTCTGCAACTAAAAACCTATCTCGTATTGGTGCGCGACGTGCTCGACAGCATCGTCGCGCACGGCTTTAAACGCATACTCGTCGTGAATGGTCATGGCGGCAATCAGCCAGCGGCAGCACTCGCCGAACAATTGATGCAAGAAAACCCCGCCATCGAAGTGAAGTTCCATAGCTGGTGGCGCGCGCCGAAGACTTGGGCGAAAGTAAAACAGATTGACCCGGTGGCATCCCACGCGTCATGGATGGAAAATTTCCCCATCACCCGTCTCTCAGGTGTTATGCAGCCATCGCATCAGCAACCGATGGCCGACACCACCCATCTCGTTTCGATGACGCCGCAGCAAACACGTGAGCTGCTGGGTGATGGAAATTTCGGCGGGGACTACCAAAAACCAGATGACGTTATGGACGGGTTGTGGCAAGTCGCCGTGTCAGAAACTCGCGAGCTATTGCAGGGACCATGGCGAAAAAGACCGATTTACCCCTGAAAGCAGATAGGTGTATGAAAATACAGCATATTGCGTCATTTGCCGCATCAATTCCTGTGAAGTTACTTTAGGTTTACGGTATATCTAATTAATTATCAACGAAGTTTTCCACAGGCAAAATCTTTCGAGAAATATGCGCTAAGTCCCTGACAAATAAAGAAAAAGCCTCTCTGGCCCGCTTGACTGCGGGTTTTTATTTGCCTATAGTGTCCACAAGTGGAGAAAAGTGGAGTTTTCTGGAAAGTCCAGAAAATTCCGTATCTTTTTATCCAAAAAATAAACAGAGGAGTCCATCGAGCGTGTTTCAGGGTGCATCAGAGTTGAACCTGGATGTGAAAGGTCGCATGGCGGTGCCTGTGAAGTACCGCGAACCCCTTTCGCTACCGAGCCAGGGAAAACTGATCCTGACGGCCCATCGCGAAGGCTGTTTGCTCATGTATCCCCTTGCGCACTGGGAACCAATTCGCGACAAGGTAATGAAATTCCCTGCACTCGACCCTGCCGCCGCCGTGTGGAAGCGGCTGTTGATCGGCTTCGCGGAAGAACACGTGCTCGATGGTAATGGTCGTGTGCTGTTATCGCCCGAATTGCGCAAATTCGCCGGCATCGAAAGACTGGTTATGTTTATTGGTCAAGGCACCTATTTCGAAATCTGGAATGCCAACGCGTGGGATGCGCAGTTGAAGTCCCTCACATCGGGCGCGGCAGGCTTGCCGCCTGGTACAGAGAATTTCTCTTTATAGCTGGCGGTGTGAATGATCTCCCAAATTCGCCAGCCGTCCCGACACCGGCTCACATCACCGTGTTGCTTCACGAAGCGGTCGATGCACTGGCGATCAAACCGGAAGGCGTGTATGTCGATGGGACGTTCGGGCGTGGCGGACATGCGCGGGCCATCCTCGATCGATTGGGACCGAATGGAAGATTGATCGCCATCGACCGTGACCCGCTGGCAATCGAGGCGGGTGCATTGCTGGCGTCGCAGGACAAGCGTTTTTCATTGCACCACGCAGCGATGAGTGAATTGAACAAGGTGTTGAAGGCGGCAACAGAAAGTAATGAACAGGTCGCAGATGGAATGCTGGCGGATTTAGGGGTGTCGTCTCCGCAGCTGGATGTAGAGGAACGCGGTTTCAGTTTTCGTTTCAACGGTCCGCTCGATATGCGCATGGATACATCGCGTGGCGAGACCGTTGAAGATTGGCTGAGCCGCGCCGATGAACAAGAAATAGGGGAGGTCATCTGGCGCTATGGTGAAGAACGGTTTGCTAGGCAGATTGCAAGAGCGGTTGTTGCGGCAAGGGTCATCGGACGTATTCGGACGACGCGCGAGCTTGCCGAGCTCGTGGGTAAAACCGTCAGGACGCGCGAGCCGGGCCAG
>JANYHZ010000190.1 GCA_025362135.1 Betaproteobacteria bacterium
TTTTTGTCAGCAAGGTGGCGCGGAAGTGATCGCCCGTTCCGGGTTTCACGGCTGCGGCAAACTGGCAGCCGAGGAAGCGCTCCAACTGCTGAGTGCACCCAATTGCCCGACCGGAAAAATGGATGTGATCCTGATGCCGGACCAGATGATGCTGCAGATCCACGAATCGATCGGCCATCCGCTGGAACTTGATCGCATCCTCGGCGACGAACGTAATTTTGCAGGCACAAGCTTCGTCACGCTCGACATGTTTAGCAGCTATCAATATGGATCACCGCTATTGAACGTGACATTTGACCCGACCATGGCGCATCAGTTTGCGAGCTTTGCATTCGACGACGACGGTGCTGCGACCGGGAAGGCCTTCATCATCGAGAACGGTATCCTCAAACGTACGCTCGGCGGCACCATCTCGCTGGCGCGTGCGCACGCGCAGGGCGCAATGGTTGAAGGTGTGTCGACGGCGCGTTCGTGCTCATGGAACCGCGCGCCGATCGACCGCATGTCGAACCTCAATATCGAGCCCGGCACGTCGTCGCTCGAAGACATGATCGGCTCGATTGAAAAAGGTGTGCTGATGCGCACCAATGTGTCGTGGTCGATCGACGACTCGCGCAATAAATTCCAGTTCGGCTGCGAACTCGGACAAGTGATTGAAAATGGCAAGCTTGGCCACATCGTCAAGAACCCCAATTACCGCGGTATTTCCGCGACCTTCTGGCGCTCGCTCGCAATGGTGGGCAATGCGTCAACGCGGGAAGTCATGGGCACGCCTTTTTGTGGCAAAGGTGAACCCAGTCAGGTCATCCGTGTGGGCCATGCAAGCCCGGCGTGTAAATTTGCAAATATCGATGTCTTCGGTGCCGAGGCGTAAGCAAATGCAAAATTATTTTTATAGCCTCGCCGATTTCATCCATTCCCAGACTCGCGCTCAAGAAACCACCCTTGCGTATCTATCGGCAGAAGAATCCAATTTCGTTCGTTTCAACAAAAACGCCGTCCGGCAAGCGGGCTCGGTAAAGCAACTCATGCTGACGGTATCCCTGATTGCCAAACAGCGCCGCGCCGAATCGCGCATTTCTCTTTCTGGCGAACGCGAGAATGATGAAGCGCTGGTGAAGAGCATTATCGATACGCTGCGCCGCGATTTGGGCGATCTGCCTGAAGACCCCTATCTGTTGTTTAACCAGAGTCCGCAATCGTCCGAACACATCGGGCAATCCCACCTGCCAACCGATGCCGAGATGCTTGATCAGGTCATGAGCCAAGGCACGGGTAAAGATCTGGTTGGGCTGTTTGCATCTGGCACTATTTATAAAGGCTTCGCCAACTCACTCGGTCAGCGCAACTGGCATTGCGTCGACAACTTCAATTTTGAGTGGTGCCTCTATCACGCCGCCGACAAAGCCGTGAAGAATGGCTACGCCGGCACTCACTGGAACGCGACCGAATTCGAGCAAAAAATGGCAACCAGTAACACGCAGCTCGAAATCCTCAAACGCCCCGCAAAAGCATTGCAACCAGGCCAGTATCGTGCTTACCTCGCGCCGGCGGCGGTCAACGAAATTATTGAATTGCTCTCCTGGGGCAGCTTCGGCGTAAAGTCGCAGCGCAACAAGCAAAGCCCGCTGATGAGGCTCGAAGACGGCTCGATGGCGCTGCATTCAGCGGTGAGCCTGAAAGAAAATAGCCACGATGGGGTTGCCCCCGGCTTTCAGGCCGATGGCTTTTTGAAGGCACCCGAAGTTCCGCTGATTGCTGCTGGCAGGCAAGCCGGTGCGCTGATCAGTCCGCGCTCGGCGCGCGAGTTCAACATTGAAAATAACGGTGCCAATGCATCCGAAGCCCCCGAGGCGCTGGACATGGCTGCGGGCACGATGCAACGCGAGTCGATCCTGAAAACGCTGGACACGGGTCTCTTGATCGGCAACCTGCATTACCTCAATTACTCCGACCGCATGGCCTGCCGCATGACTGGCATGACACGCTTTGCGACGTTCTGGGTTGAGAATGGTGAGATTCAGGCACCGCTGAATGTCATGCGTTTTGATGATTCCGCTTATCGGCTGCTCGGGGATAACCTGCTCGGATTGACACAGGACCGCGACCTGATTCTCGATTCGGCAAGCTACGGCGAGCGGTCCACAGGTTCGGCACGGGTGCCCGGCGCGCTGGTGAAGGATTTTGCGCTGACCCTGTAGTGGTAATTCCGATTGACGTAACGGCTTGCCTTCTGTACTCTAAATTCACTCAAAAACAAGGGCCTTTAGGATGATCTTGAAGCAGCGCTTGAAATTGATTGCGGCATGTTTCTTCTTCGCCGCACCCACAACGGCGGTTTGCCAGACTGCCGCATTCATGGTGTCCACCCCGTCAACAGCAACAGGCACGAATGCCAGCGTCGCCGCACAACTGGACGTGCAGGACGCGAACAACGCCCTCTCCGCACAAAAGTTCAACGATGCAGATCTCTGGCAGCGGGTGCGCCGGGGCTTCGTTATGGAAGAGCTCAATTCTCCGCTCGTGTTGCAGCAAGAGCAGTGGTACGCCACGCGCCCCGATTATATCCAGCGCTTTGTGGATCGCGGCTCCAAGTATCTGCATCACATCGTTGAAGAAGTCGAAAAGCGTGGTATGCCGACCGAAGTGGCGCTATTGCCGATCATCGAAAGCGCCTTCAACCCACAGGCTTTTTCGCGCGCCAAGGCCGCTGGCATGTGGCAGTTCATCCCTTCGACGGGAAAGCATTTCGGCTTGAAGCAGGACTGGATGGCCGACAATCGGCGTGACGTATTGCTTTCCACCGATGCCGCACTCGACTACCTGCAAAAACTCTACGGCATGTTCAATTCCTGGGAACTCGCCTTTGCAGCCTACAACTGCGGCGAAGGCTGTGTCGCACGGGCGATATTGAAGAACCAGAAAAAGGGCCTGCCAACCGATTACCTGAGCCTCAACCTGCCGCCTGAAACACGCAATTATGTGCCCAAGCTAATCGCGGTGAAAAACATCGTCCTCTCTCCCGGTAGCTATGGCATTGAGCTTGAAGCGGTGGAAAACCGCCCTTACTTCGCCAAAGTCGCCGCACCCGAAAAAATCGATACCAGCCTCGCGGCGCGATTGGCCGAAATGCCAGAAGGTGAATTCGCCACCCTGAATCCGGCCTTCATCCGCCCGGTGGCCAACTCCGGCACCGGATACTTTCTTGTGCCCTACGAAAAAGCGCAAACGTTCCGCTCCAACCTCGATCTCTACCGCTCGTTGAACGGCCCGATGGTATCGTGGCAGACCGTCAACGCAAGGCGGGGCGAATCGATCGATGCCATCGCCAAACGCCACGGCATGACCGCCTCTTATCTGCGCGCCACCAACGGTGCTCTCAAGGAAAAGCAAGGCAAACTCACCGCCGCTGCGACGATCATGGTGCCGATAACGGCGCAGGTACAAATCATCAACGCTACGTTCGATCAGAAAGTGGCGTTGAAAGCGGCGCTGCCGACGGTGACCGATGTGCCTCTCACGGAAACGAAGATCGCGCAACTAGCAATACCCGCTGTAAATCAACTGGCGAAGTTGGATGAAGCCCCCGCTCAAATCACAAGTGTTGCTGCCCCCACCACTGAGACGCCTGCGCCGCCCGGCGCACATCGCGTGCAACGCGGCGAGACATTATTTTCCGTCTCCAAACGCTACGGTGTGGCGATTGACCAGATCAAAATTTTTAATGCGATGAAAACCAATAGCGTACAGGTCGGACAAAGTCTTTTGCTCAATGGAATTTCCACCGCAGAAGCGTCGCCTCCGACCGCAGCTGAGTTGATGCGCGTGAGTGCGCCAGCGAAGGCGGGCTCCCGCAAACCGTCAACCTACACCGTGCGTTCCGGCGACACGCTCTATGCGATCGCGATCAAGTTCACTGTTGAACTCGATGATCTGCTGCGATGGAACAAACTCAGCGCAAAGTCTGTGCTGCAGCCGGGGAACAAGATTCGGGTGACGCTGTAGGTTCGCTTGTACAAAAAACGTGGAACGCCAATCCACGCTCCTTTCTGGGCGAAAGCGGCTGAAGAGGCGCTTCAGTGCTTTATCTATGTGAAATAGTTTCAGCTATTTGCAGCGGCTCAAACCCACGTGGCAAATGCCGCAATTTGCGGGAGCGCAGCCAAATTCTTGGCCCATGCGCCCAATTTTTGATACCATCAACTGGATGCTTATCCAGTTAACTCCTTGTGAACTGAGTGCCCATGTCAATACGCCTATTTTTGGGTGATGCCGCGAAAGAGGTCAGGAAAGTTGATGATGAGTCGGTCGATCTCATCATCACGTCTCCCCCCTAC
>JANYHZ010000118.1 GCA_025362135.1 Betaproteobacteria bacterium
GAAAGCGGTCATTTCTTTTTCACAACCTGCATCATGCACGCGTCGGTAAAGATGACGTTGAAGCTGTGTAGGCACCATTTGTTCGCAATGGACACAAGTCCGCAGCATCGGTTGCACGCCCCGATTTTCCAATGACTGCAAATCCGAGTTTGTATGACTGGTTTAGAGCGGCGGCTAAGTCGGCAGTGGGTCGAAAGCGGTCAGTCGCGAGCGTAGCCAAAACGTAACGCCGGGCAAGTGCGGCGTAATTCTCCTGAGACTTCGCGTAACTTCGAATGCAAATTGGCGTGTGTTGCAAGAGTCTGATTGAGAAAGAAAACTTACTTACGGCTGATTCTTTTAATCCGTTGGTCGCAGGTTCGAATCCCGCACGGCCTACCAGTATCATCAAGGGCTCAGGAGAAATTCTGGGCCCTTTTCATTTCTACCGAGCCAAACCGCAATTGGCCCTTGTCGAAATAGACTTCCGCCGCGATAATCTTCACACATTCGCCGCGCGAGAAGGGTGCCGTACTACTTCAAAATTCGCTCGGTCATTCTCTAAACTTTTCTGGAGCGCCAAGTTGAAAAATAATAATTGGATCGGACTGTGCGTGTTTTTTGGTGTGGCTACCTTTGGTGCCTCAGGTCTCAGTTACAGCGCAGAGATTGTCGGACTTGGAAACAAATGCCTCGACGTCAGCGGAGGCGAAAATGCCAACGGCACCAATGTCCAGATGTGGAAATGCGACGCTGGAAACGAGAACCAGAATTGGACTTTCGATGGCGGGAGAATTGTATGGACCGGCACCAAGAAATGCCTGGATGTCAGCGGCGGCGACAAAGCCAACGGCACCCAAGTTCAAATTTGGCAATGCGAAGCTGGAAACGAGAATCAGCAGTGGACTCTCGATAACGGGAAAATAGTGTGGACAGGCACAAAGAAGTGTCTTGATGTCAGCGGCGGCGGAACCACAAATGGCACGAAGGTCCAAATTTGGCAATGCCAGGCCGGAAACGAAAATCAGGCATGGACGATCAAGGGCCCGCGTACAAAGGCGAGGTGACGCACGAGTAAGTTGTGTTGACGGGGTTATCGTCAACCTGACAAATAGCACCTGTCGAAAGAACGCAACGTTAAAACAAATGGGCGTACTTCGCGTAGCGTTCAACTATAACGCGCCACTTCCAGCCGCCTAATTCCGTTCCTCGATCATAACGTCAGGAAACAAGTGATGGAATAAGTACTTGGGCTCGTCACACGATGTTCAAGATTGACGATCCTCAGTGATTGCAACCAAACCCTCGGCAGAATAAAAGACGAGCTTGAACTCTCAGTGAAAAGTTGAAAACTCAAGCATTGGTGCGGTGTTACAACCGTAAACGCCTGAAACACCCCGCCAGCGCTAGCGTCTTACGATTGTTTCTCGCCTAATTATCGATTGTCTTTTTCGGTGACTCGGCCTCTTCGTGCGGCTTCACATGCCGGAACATAACCAGTAATAGCACGTCATAGACGATCTTCAATGCGCCCGCCACGACCAGCGGCCAACCAAAAGTTGAGATGCCGAGCAAATAGCCGGAGATGAATGGCCCGACTGCCGAGGCAAGACTGCGCGGTACTGACGTGAGACTGGCTGCGGCCGGACGTTCTGCGGGCGTGACCACCGACATCACGTAGGAACTGCGCGTCGGCACATCCATTTGCGACAGGGCGCTGCGAATAAACAGCAGTACGATCACCCAGTTGAGATCACCGATGAAGGGGATGAGTAGCAGGCAAAAATTTGCCGGCAGATGGGTGAACACCATCGTGTTGACCAGCCCGATGCGACTGGCAATGCGCACCGCCACAAGATAGGAGAGTGCCGTCAGCAAGCCGGTCCAAAAAAATATCTGGCCCGCCGTCGCCAGCGATAAGCCGAAGCGCTGATACAGCCAAAGTGCGACCATGGACTGCACCACAAAGCCGCCGCCAAATGCATCCAGTGAGAACAGACCCGCCAGCAGATACACCGTTTTCTTCGACTTGCCGAGCGGTGCATTGGGCTGGGTTGGCGCAGCAGCCGATTTTTCCGCTCTCGGCAGTCCGCGATAGGCCAGTGCCGCAAGCAAGCCCAGCAACGCGTAAAGCAGGAACATCGCCTGGATTGATACCTTCGCTGAGAGCCCCAGCACCGTCGCGATGCCGCCCGGCAGCACCACGGCCAATGACCCCAGCGCTGCGAGGAGCGATCCGACCAGACTGTAACGAGCGAACATGGCGGTCCGGTTTTTGTCGGCCACCATCCGCGACATCACGGCATGTTCGAGCGGCAGAAAAACGCTGACGTCGCCGCTGGACGGATTGAGGGTGCCGACGAAAGCGATCAGGAGCAACGGCCAGAAATCGCTCACGGTGGCAAAGCCGAGGCCCGTGCCCGCCATTAGCACGGTTGCCATCAGCAGCAGCGCGCGATGCGAATACCGATAGGCATGCAAGCCCACCACCAAGGTCAGGATGCCCGAGCCCAACAGCGTTGCCGTCGCGATAATGCCAACCTCCATCGGACCGAAGCCGAGCTCAAGCAGATAGAGCGGCAGCAACAAGCTGACAAAGCCATCACCGAAAGCGCGAAGTCCTTTGGCGATCAGCAGCCGATTGACGTAGTTGGAATTCATGCGGGGCGGTTCAGTTGCACCGGGGACAAGCATGGCCTCAACGGGCGGATGCGCCGTAACTGAAATCGTCAAAGGCGGTGACACTGTCCGCTTTTGTCCAGATGCCGACCGCGCCCGCGCGGGCAATGTGGGAATCCGTCACTTCAATGTAAGCCTTGCCATCGAGCAGGACGCGAATGGTTGCGCCATGAAATTCGACGCGCAGCGTGTGCCACTCCTTTCCGGCGACGGGTGCGTCGACATACTTGATGGTTTTGCGGCGGCCTGCCTCGGTGTAATAGAGCGAGACATTGTTTTCCAACGCATTGCCGCGGGCGACGTAGTAATTGTCGCCGTCCTTCCAGCGCCATATCACACCGCCGACCTGGTCCTCCTTGCCTGCCAGCGGTTTGAATTTCACTTCGACGAAGCCGTCGCTGATCAGGGCGTCCTTCAGCACACACCACGGGTAGGTCCCACTGCCGCTTTGTTTCAGAACATTCGGGCTGCTCGGCGCGCTCGTATCGGCCTCGACAGTCCAGACCGGCTTGCCGGTGCCGGTCGCGCCCGCGATCCAGCCGGTCGGAAGCGCGCCCGGACGATCTTTATCGAAGTTTATTGTCTCGCCGTGCGCAGTGGCAGCGAGTGCAGCGAACGCAATGGCCATGATGATTCTCTCCATAATTGACTCCTATTGTGAACTGTCCAAGCTCTGGCAGACCGCTATAGGAGGGACCAGGCGAAATCCCGGGTTCATTTCCGACCTGGGCCACTACAGTCTCGACGGCCACAACTTAACCTATTTTTTTGTTATGCGGATGAGCGTCGCCACGCACACTGGCTAACTCCAGAGAATGGGGTTTCAGAATGAAGTTACATAAATCCGGTACTGCAATGCCCGTCGTTTCAGGCGTGCTGTGTTCGGCTGGGCGAGGCAATACGCAGGCTGGCGCTATGTGCCTCACACGAACGCCATTCGAGAAGAATGAGCCACAAAAAAGAAATTCGATGGCCCTATTGCATTTTATAATGCGAATCATTATCATTTGCGTATAGAAGCGTCCATCTCTGAAAGAATCACATGCGAAAGCTCACCGCTCTACTTGTTTGTACATTTTCAATAACGGCATTTGCTGCCGATATGGAAGTGAAGCTGGTTATCGAGAATCATCGTTTCCAGCCAGAAACGGTAAGTGTCCCCGTCGGCCAAAAGATCAAGCTGATCATAGAGAATCGCGATGCGACACCCGAAGAATTCGAGAGCCATCCGCTGAATCGCGAAAAGGTCATTCCGGCCAAATCCACCGCCACTGTCTATATCGGCCCATTAGCTGCCGGCAGTTATCCGTTTGTGGGCGAATTTAATGAAAAGACGGCCAAAGGCGTCATCGTTGCGAAATAGGAGACACAACCATGTTTGGCACTTCACTGATTGTATTTCGCGAGGTACTTGAAGCTGCAATGATCATTGGAATCATTGCCGCAGCAACCCAAGGTATTCCGACGCGCGGGCGGTGGCTGGTTGGCGGGACATTACTCGGACTCGCGGGCTCGGCGCTTGTTGCGGCGAGCATGGAGGTCATCGCGCAATTTGCCGATGGTGTCGGCCAGGAAGTTTTCAATGCCTCAATTCTTGGGGTAGCAGTACTAATGCTCGCCTGGCACAGCATATGGATGGCCAGTCGTGGTCGAGAGATCGCAACCGAAGCGCGGTTGATCGGAAGCGCCATACGCGGCGGACAAAAAAATCTTTCCATGCTGCTTGTCGTTATTGCCATCGCGGTGCTTCGCGAGGGAGCAGAGACCGTATTGTTTCTCTATGGTGTTGCCGTTTCCGGATCCTCCACTTTTTTGGAAATGATAACCGGCGGTGCACTGGGGCTTGCGGGCGGTGTGGCCGTGGGTGTAACGCTATATCTTGGACTTTTGCGAATCCCGGTACGCTGGTTTTTCACGGTGATTTCCGCGTTGGTGCTTTTGCTCGCTGCCGGAATGGCCGCACAAGCAGCCCGGTTCCTGGTGCAAGCCGATCTTTTGCCAAGCCTGAAATCGCCGCTGTGGGACGTTTCTGGCGTGCTGCCAAATGAATCCGCAGTTGGCGCCGTTTTGCACGGGCTCGTTGGCTACGATGCGCATCCGGCTGGCATTCAAGTTGTGTTTTATGTCACCGTTGCCGTTGTGATCGCAGCATGTATGCGGCTAGCAAACCAAAAACAATCTGTATTCAAATCTCAACTTCAAGTCACCACATGAAGAAACAGATCCTGTCCTTCCTTACCGCCGCGTGCGCGATTTCCACTTCCGTTTGGGCTGATCCCGCTGACTATGTAAAAGTCCCGTCCGTTGAATTCGGCGAACGCGAGCTGGAACTAAAATACGGCACAAGCAAGTTGACGGACGGCGAAGGGCGCATTTCTGCGGGCACGTTTGGCTTGGGCTATGGCGTCACGCCGAACTGGTTTACCGAGGTCTATGTCAAATACCAAAAGACACCTGACGAGCGCACACGATTTGACGCCATCGAATGGGAAAACAAATTCCTGCTTACCGAAACAGGCAAGTACCCGATTGACCTTGGCGTGTTTGTCGAACTGGAGGTACCTCGCGACCGCAGGGAGGGATTTGAATTCCGATTCGGCCCGCTCCTCCAAACCGATTTTGGCCGCATCCAACTCAACTCCAACTTCTTTCTAAAACGGCAGGTTCGCGTTGGTGCCAACAGTGACCCGCAGGTAACGGAATTTCACTATCAATTACAGGCCAAGTATCGGCTCATGCGGGAATTCGAATTTGGCGTTCAGGCATTCGGTGAGCTTGGAAAATGGAACCATTGGGATTCGAGCGATAAGCAAAATCATCGAATCGGCCCTGCCATCTTTGGGAAATTTCCAACTGGAGGGAAGGAAGCGATTAGATACGATTTTGCCTGGCTAATCGGTGCCAGCAGGGTTGCTCCGGATTCGACAATTCGCCTTCAACTAGAATATGAATTTTGATTGGCAACGGATCATGCTTTGTCGGTTGACGAGTTTCAGCCACCTGCGAACATACGAAAAAACGTTGCCCCTCAATCACCATAAATCATAGTGATCAGTATGGTCATTGCAACGAGAACACTATGATTGCTGAAACTGGCGCGGTCAACTTCAGACAGAATCTGGGCGAAATGCTCAACCAACTGCAGTATCGGCACGACAGCGTGGTAATCAACAAAGACGGCAAGCCCGTGGCCGCGCTGGTTGGCGCCCGCTTGTTTGAACGTATTCGCTTCACAGTCGCTCGTGCGAGGGCGACTCGATCAAAGTGAGGGTGACAGACAGTTACTGAGCTCTCAAGATACGAGCGCAAAACCCACAATCCCCCGATATGCCAAAATGCAAAGCGACAATTTCCGCAACGGAGGCGATATGAAACGGGTTGTGTTCAATCAAAAAGGCGGCGTCGGCAAGTCCACCATCACCTGCAATCTGGCGGCCATCAGCGCCGCTCGAGGCAAGCGCACGCTGGTGATCGACCTTGATCCGCAGGGTAACTCGACCCAATACCTGCTTGGCGCGGGTGCTTCCGAACCGGGACCGACGTTGGCGGATATGTTCGAGCAGATGTTGCACTTCAAGCTGGTGATGAAAAAGACCGGGGAGTTTGTCCGGGAAACGCCGTTTGAGAATTTAAGCGTGCTGGCTTCGCATCCTTCGCTGGGAGAACTCGCCGGAAAATTGGAATCGCGCCACAAGATCTACAAATTGCGCGAGGCGCTTGATGAGGTGACGGACGAATATGACGCAATCTACATCGATACGCCACCGGCGTTGAATTTTTTGACGCTCTCGGCGTTGATCGCAGCCGACACCTGCCTGATTCCATTCGACTGCGACGACTTCGCGCGCCGTGCGCTGTACACGCTGATTGAGAATGTCGCTGAAATCCGCGCGGATCACAACGCCGATCTGGCCATCGAGGGCATCGTAATCAATCAGTTCCAACCGCGCGCCAACCTGCCGCAAAAAATTGTAAACGAACTGATCGAAGAGGGCCTTCCGGTCCTTGCCGCTTGCCTGTCCTCATCCGTCAAAGTGAAGGAATCGCACGAACAGGCATTGCCCTTGATCCACTTGGTGCCGAATCACAAGCTGACGCTGGAATACGAGGCGCTTTACAAAGAACTGGAACGGGCAATGCGAAAATCCAAAAGCGGCTCGACTGGCGGTAGCCGTAAGCGTTGGGTGCCGGTCTGATATTTATTTTGATTGCTTCCGATGTCCGGGAAACTTCCGCATTTGAAGCTGGTGCGCACTATCAAGCATGCGAGTCCTCCCGGTAGCATAATAACCTGAGCGTGATGCATCCGACCCGCGAGTGACACTGTGAGGAGCGCATAACCATGTTGCCCAAGCCAGATATCGCCAACCCTCACAACGGGCACGAAACGACAAACGCGGGCGCGCGCGATCAGTCGCGCTTCGATAACGAACTCATCGAGGCAATTGGCAATCCCGTTTACGCCAAGGATCGCGAAGGCAGATTCATCTGTGTCAACCGCGCCTGGGAGCAGTTCTACGGAATCAGTCGCGAAGACTGTGTCGGCAAGACCGTGCATGAGGTTTTTCCAAAAGACGCTGCCGACGCGCACGCCGTGCAGGACGCGGCATTGCTCGCCGGTTCCGGCCCACGCGTATACGCGCTGCAAGTGCGAGGTGGCGACGGCGAAATGCACGATACCGTCCATTACAAATCGGTTTTCAGCCACACCGACGGCACGCCCGCAGGTGTCATCGGCAACCTTACTGACGTAACTTCGCTTAAACGCACCGAGGCAAAGCTCGCGAACACGCGCGAGCGACTGCATTTTGCATTGCAGGGATCGGGGCTTGCCCTGTGGGACGCAAACTTTCAAAGCGATGAAGTGTATTTCAGTGCGGAGTGGGCGCAGATGCTCGGCTTTCCGCCGGAGGAAACGGCGATAGACACCAAAGCGCTGATCGCACGCGTCCATCCCGATGACCGCGAGCGTACCGGTAAGGCGATCAACGATGTGATCAGGGGTACCAGGTCAACCTACCGGGAAGAGCATCGATTGGCAACGCAATCGGGCGACTGGAAATGGGTTGAAAGCCGCGGCATGGTTGTGGAACGCGACGCACAAGGCACCGCCGTCCGAATGACCGGCACCAATGCCGACATTACCGAGCGCAAGACTGGTGAAACCTCGTTGCGCGCCAGCGAATCGCAGCTACGGCTGGTGATCGAAAACGTCCCGGCGTTGATTGCCTATCTTGACGTGGACCGGCGCTATCGTTTCGTCAACAAGCGTTACGCCGAATTCTTCGGCTACTCGCCGGAGGAGATCATCGGCAAGAGTGGCATCGAGGTGATCGGCGAACACGCTTACCGTGAGTATGTCGGGTACTTCGACGAGGTCATGGCAGGCAAGCCCGTCTGGTATCAGCGCCAGGTGACGTTGAAAAACGGTGAAAGTGGTCACATTGAAGTCGCTTTGGTGCCCCATATTGCCGATGACGGCCAGGTGATCGGGGCGTATGTGCTCTCGCGCGATATCACCAAAAGTGTTGACGCCGAGGAACGCATCCGCCACATGGCGCGGCACGATGCCCTGACTGACCTGCTGAACCGGCGCGAATTTGAACAGCGGCTGCTGCACGTATTGCTGGATTCGCAGGAAAATGGTAACGAACTGATTTACTTGAACATAGACCAACTCAAGATCGTCAATGACAGTTGCGGCCACGCGGCGGGCGACGAATTGCTGCGCCAGGTCGCTGCGGTCCTTCGCGATACCATCGCGGCCGACGATCTACTGGCGCGCCTGGGTAGCGATGAGTTTGGCGTGCTGCACAAGGACACGGCACCGGAGTCGGCGCGCGAGCTGGCGGAAGCACTTCGTCAGGCAACACAGGCGCTGCGGTTTGCGTGGCAGAACCGTTCATTTCCGGTCAGCATCAGCATCGGCGTGGTACTGCTCGCGGGCCAGAGTGTCGATGAACTGCTGACCATGGGCGACGCCGCGTGCCGTATTGCCAAAAACCAGGGCCGCAACCGCATCCATGTTTACCATCGCACTGACGGCGAACTCGCCTTGCGGCGTAACCAGATCGAATGGCGTTCGCGCATACTCGACGCGCTGGAGCGCAACCGCTTCCAGCTCTACTGGCAGCCTATCGCGTCGCTTCGTACGCCCGTCCTGATGATCGAGCATTACGAAGTGCTGTTGCGCATGCTGGACGAGAGCAATGATCCGATTGCACCCATGGCGTTCATTCCCACCGCCGAACATTTCGACCTGATGCCGGCGATAGACCGATGGGTGGTGTCAGCAGCGCTGGCAGCGCATTCGCCGCTGGGCACAGGGCACGAGTGGCCGCGCGAATCGATTCTCGCCATCAACCTGTCCGGCGATACGCTGGGGGACAAGTCTTTCCCCGCGTTCGTGCGCGGCGAGCTTGAACGCTTCCACGTCAATCCCCGGTCGCTCTGCTTCGAGATTACCGAGACCGCCGCAATTTCAGATATCGCCAGCGCCAGAAGTTTTATCAAGGAGTTCAAAAACATCGGCTGCCAGTTTTCGCTCGACGATTTCGGCAGCGGCATGAGTTCGTTCGGCTACCTGCGCAATCTGCCGGTGGATTATTTGAAGATCGACGGCAGCTTTATTCGCAACATCTGCCGCGATTCGATTGACCTCGCCATGGTTGAATCGATCAACCATATCGGCCACATCATGGGCAAACAGACGATCGCCGAATTTGTCGAAGACGATCCCACCATCGCCCTGCTTAGAAAAATCGGCGTGGATTGCGCGCAAGGTTACGGCATTGGCGAACCGAAACCGATGCACGCCGCACCTGTGCCGACCGCATCGGCAGCAGGCTTACGGCCTTAGGCTCCATCCCTTCGGCACGAATTCAGCACAACTTACCCGTATCATCAAGAGGTCGGGAAGAACGCTGAGTCCCTTTTATTTTCCGGTTGCACAGATCAATTGAGCACGTCCTTCAGCACCCTGCGCCGCATACCTCCCGCCATCTGGGCGCTCGGCTTCGTCAGTCTGCTGATGGATGTTTCTTCGGAACTGATCCACAGCCTATTACCCGTGTTTATGGTCACGTCGCTCGGCGCGAGTATGTTCGCTGTGGGATTAATCGAGGGTGTAGCGGAAGCCACTGCGCTGATCGTAAAAGTATTCTCGGGCGCGTTGAGTGACTACTGGGGCAAACGTAAGCCACTCGCGGTGATGGGTTATGGGCTCGGCGCAGTTTCCAAACCGCTGTTCGCGCTGGCCACATCGGTGGATTTTGTCGTCGCGGCCCGCTTGCTGGATCGCGTCGGCAAGGGCATCCGTGGCGCACCGCGCGATGCGTTGGTGGCGGACATCGCGTCGCCGGCGCTGCGCGGTGCCGCGTTTGGCCTGCGCCAATCGCTCGACACCGTGGGTGCGTTTCTCGGCCCGCTGCTCGCCATGGGGCTGATGGTTTTGTGGGCCAATGATTTCCGCGCTGTGTTCTGGGTGGCGGTGATCCCTGCTTTTCTGGCGGTGGGCCTGCTCTTCTTCGGTGTGCAGGAGCCGGAAAAACCGCAAGGCGCCAAACGCGTCAATCCCATCCGGCGCGAAAATTTGCGGCGCTTGCGCAAAGCCTACTGGTGGGTTGTGGCCATCGGCGGCGTTTTCACACTGGCGCGATTCAGCGAGGCGTTTCTCGTGTTGCGCGCCCATGAGGGGGGGTTGCCGGTCGCATTTACGCCGCTGGTGCTCGTCGGCATGAATGTCGTGTACGCGGTGAGCGCGTATCCGTTCGGCAAGCTCTCCGATTCGATGAGCCACACACGGCTGCTTGCGTTCGGTCTCGTCGTGCTCATCGCAGCCGACGCCGCCCTCGCGTACAGCAATCATTGGGCCTGGATGAGTGTCGGCATTGTGCTCTGGGGTTTGCATTTGGGATTGACGCAAGGGCTGCTTGCCACCATGGTCGCCGACACCGCACCGGACGATTTGCGCGGCACGGCGTATGGATTTTTCAATCTGGTGAGCGGGGTAGCGCTGCTGGTTGCCAGCGGATTGGCGGGCCTCATCTGGGACCGGTTGGGTGCGTCATTCACGTTTCTCGCGGGCACGCTATTCTGTGTCGTCGCGCTGGGCATGATTGCTGCGGCACCAGGCATTTCCCACAGTAACGCAAAACAAAATACGTAGATCGCCATTCTGCGGGCCTGGTGGCGGCATTTGTGTCCGCAAGGCCCGCCGATGCTGATGTTTGGTGCTACGTTGCGCCAGAAGACGCAAGTGGCTCGCGGGCGAAGAACGCACGATAGAGCGTCGGCAACACGAACATCGTAAGCAAGGTCGCCGAGACCAATCCGCCAATAACCACGACTGCGAGCGGTCGCTGCGTCTCCGCGCCAATGGCATGCGAAAGCGCCATCGGCAGTAAACCAAACATCGCCAGCAGCGCGGTCATCAGCACCGTCCTCATCCTGACGATCGAGCCCTGCATCACGACCTGCTCAATCGGCATCCCGGAATCGCGCAACTGATTGAAATAAGTCACCATCACCACGCCATTGAGCACCGCTTGCCCAAACAGGGCAATGAAACCAATCGCGGCAGAGACCGACAGTGGAATATCCAGTATCAGCAACGCCAGAATGCCGCCGATCAATGCGAACGGAATATTGGCGATGATGAGCGTTGCGCATTTGACGGATTGAAACGCGTCAAATAATAAAATGAAAATCAGCAGGATGGACAAGGGCACGATCCATGAAAGCCGCTTCATGGCACGTTCCTGATTTTCAAATTCGCCGGACCACGACACCTCGTCGCCTTCGCCCAGCTCTCCGAGTTCTTCTACGCGCGCCTTCATGTCCTTGACCACACTACCCATGTCGCGATCGCGAATGAACACGCCAATGGAGACCACGCGCCGACCGTTCTCCCTCGCAATGTTCATGGCCCCGGAAACGGATTTGAAGCGGGCCAGTTGCGAAAGCGGAACCTGCGCGCCATTGGGACTCGCGATCAGCAGATTAGGCAGGTTTGACAATGCGCGTTCGCTGCCCTTGAGGCGAACGACCACGCTAAAATGTTTCTCACCCTCCCACAGCTCCGATGTTGCCTTGCCGGCTACCGCCGTTTCGATCAGGTCCTGAACGTCGCCGATATTGATCCCGTATCGCGCGGCGGCCGCACGATCTATGTCCAGCACATATTGCGGCAGCGATCCGGCACGATCAATGAAAGCACGGGTGACGCCCGGCACAGTCTGGATTCGCCCCAGAATGCGCGTTGCGTTGGCGGTGAGGCGATCAAGATCGTCACCACGTACTTTGATGACGATCTGCCCGTCTATCTGTGAAATCGACTCGAGAACATTGTCGCGGATGGGCTGAGAGAACGAAGGTTCCACACCAGGCAACGTGGACACAGCCTCATCCATCTCACGGATGAGATCTTCCTTTTTCTTGCCGGACCGCCATTCGCTTTCCGGCGCCAGCTCCACGTAAATTTCCATCGCATTGAATATTTTCGGATCGGTTCCGTCATCCGGACGGCCCACTTTCGATATGGCCGTCCGTACTTCGGGCACGCCCCTCAATTTTTGTCGAATCACTCGTGCCTGCTCCTGCGCTTCCGCCGGCGAGACCGAGGGCGGCAGGAATACGTTGACCCAGATAGACCCTTCGTTCAACTCCGGCAGAAACTCACTGCCAAGCTGCGTCCCGGCAAGCAGACTCAACGCGAGGGCGGCGACCGCAACACCAATAACGGTACGGGGACGCCCGATAGCCCAGCGAAGCTTGGGCTCGTACCAGCTCTTCAACCATGCAACCAGTCGATTGTCACCGTGCGCAATGTCTTTTTTGAGGAATATATATGTCAGCAGCGGTACCAGCGTCAGTGAAAGAATGAGTGAACCCACCAACGCTGAAGTCACTGTCCAGGCCATCGGCGAGAAAATTCGCCCCTCGTGCCGTTGCAATGTAAAGATGGGAATGTGTGCGGCGATGATGATGATCATCGAAAATAACGTCGGGCGGCCCACCTCGACAGTGGCATCGAGGACGGTCTTCAGACGAGTATTTTTATCCGCCAAACTGGATCCTTTCAACTCCGCTAGTTTGCGAACAATGTTTTCCACTACAATCACCGCGCCATCGACGATAATGCCGAAGTCCATTGCGCCGAGCGACAGCAGATTGGCCGGTATACCGACCAACGTAAGTCCGGTGAACGTGGCCAGCAACGCCAGCGGAATAATTGCCGCGACGATCAACGCCGCACGCAGATTGCCCAGAAACAAAAACAGAATCAGCGTCACCAGCAGCGCGCCTTCGATCAGATTGGTAAACACGGTTCTCAGTGTCTTGGCGATCAACCAGGACCGGTCATAGTACGGAATGATCGCCACCCCTTTTGGCAGCACCGCACTGTTGATGTAGGCGATTTTCTCCTTGATGCCAGCGAGCACCAGGGAGGGGTTCTCGCCTTTGCGCATCACGACAATGCCATTGACGATATCGTCTACATCGTCCTGACCAACCAGACCTTGCGGGGGCGCACCGGCAATCCGAACATCCGCAACGTCGCGAACCAGAATCGGCGTGCCTTTGTTTTCGGCAACCACGACCTGGCTTATATCGGTCGACGTTTTGAAACTGCCCAAACTGCGTACCAGGTATTGCTGGCGTCCCTGTGTGACGCCGCCGCCGCCAGCGTTGGAATTTGCGCGCTGCAAGGCCGTGAACAACTGATTGAGCGTGAGCTTGTAGTCGCGCAATTTCGAGAGGTTGGGATTTACCTCGTACTGCTTGATGGAGCCGCCCATCGTGACCACATCCGCCACACCCTGCACCTGGCGCAATTGCTTTTCCACCACCCAGTCCTGCAACGTTCTCAGTTCCTGCGGGGATTGGCCTTCACCACGCAATCGAAAACGAAAGATTTCACCAATGGCCGTGGAGAGTGGTGCCAGTTGGGGTTCAACACCGGGTGGCAAGTCGATGCCACGCAGACGTTCCAGCACTTGTGCGCGTACGACCTGATCGTTGGGTTTGTCGTTGAACGTGAGGATAATGTATGACAGTCCGAACTGGGTGTGGGAGAACAGCCGCACCATATTCGGCGTTGATGACAAACTCGTCTCGATGGGAATCGTAACCTGCCGTTCCACCTCTTCAGCCGCACGTCCAGGATAAAGTGCAATCACATTGACCTGGGTGTCTGAAACATCCGGGAATGCTTCCACTGGCAAATTGCGGAACGCAAGGATGCCTGCGGCAATGAATGCGATCGTACCCAGCAGCACGAATAGCGGCTGTCGAAGCGAATACTCAATGAGCCGACGCATGGCTATTTCCGGGTTCCCACCGCCGTTGCTTCGGCCGCATCCGCTTTGGTGCCGGCCCCGACCAGCATTTGCTGCAAATAGAGTGTGCCGGTGACAACCACTTCATCACCCTCAGTCAATCCTGCGAGCACCGGCAAGGCATCACCATAAGAAGGCCCTACGCGCACGCTCCGGCGGGTAAAAGAACCTGCTGCAGTTTTAACGAAAACGAAGCGTCGCAGCCCGTCGAGAAACACCGCCTTCTCAGCGACCATCGGGCTTTCGCCCCTGGGAAGGACGATGCGCGCGGAAACAAACATCTCCGCTTTCAGGCGACGATCCGTATTGGCGACTGTTCCTCGCAGTTTCAAGGTGCGCGCCACAGGGTCGATGAAATCTGCAACCTGGCGCAATTCGCCTGCAAACGTGTCGTCGGGATATTGGCTGGTATTCAAGACAAGCGCTGTGCCCGGCTTCAGATTTTTCAGATCGGCCTCATTTCCATCGAGCTGTACCCAAAGTCTGGTCGGGTCTGTCACGACGAATTGTGGTGTTAAGGGCTGATCAGCACGCAGTTCCTGTCCCGGATTTATGTTTCTTTCCACCACGACACCGGCAATGGGACTCTTAAGTGCGAATCGTTGATCAACATTGTTGGTGCCGCCGAACAAAGATACGCGGGCAGACGCGCGCCGGAATTCCGCATCCGCACTCTGCATGTCCGCCTCGGCTTGTTGCAAATCCTTTCCGGCGGCGACGCCCGCCATCGCAAGTTCTTTTACGCGGGTTAACTGTGCAGTTTTGGTAGCAAGGTCTGCTTGCGCTTTGCGAGTATCCGCCTGAGCCTGACCAAAATCGGGGGATGCTAATTCTGCCAGCGCCCGCCCAGCCTCGACGCGGAGACCGACATCGGCAAGTACGCGAGTCACCCGGCCCGTAAACGGCGTGAACATGCGTACTGTACGATCTTCATCCCAAACGAGGCGTCCGGGCAACTGCAGCTCCCGCGCCCACGGGGCCGCCACCTTGACGCTCTGGATATTTTTCAGCTGCGGACTATCTGCGGAAAACACGATCGTGTTGCCAGTGACTTTTGGGCCGCTGTCTGGCACGGCCTCCCGGTTTTTCTCACATGCAGAAAAACAAAAAGCGATGGTGACGCAAGAAATAGTAAAAGCTTTTTTATGGGTTGGTTTCATTGCATTCGATCTGAATTCATTTGTCGGCGCCCGACGGAAGCTGCAAACGCATCGCAGATAGCGCCTTCGCAAAATCACTTTTTGCTGTCACTGCGTCCTGCTGAATCTGTCGTAGCGTCCGGCGCGCATCAAGCAGATCAAGCAGGCCTGTTGCTCCCTTGACATAGGCGAACTCTGCCGCCGCGCTGACTCTTTCGGCCTCGGGCAGCAGGAGGGTCTCAAGGCGCTTGAGGCGTTCCCCACTCGACTGGAAATCGTTCGCTGCACGCATCACCTCCACTCGGGCCATCGCCCGTGTGCGATCAGCTTGGTCGCGAGACTGTTCCAGCTCTGCGGCGGCTCGAAGCAATTCGCCTTCGTACGCATGGGAGGCAAAAAGCGGAAAGCCGACGCTAAATCCCCAAGTGTTGTTGGGGGCTGCGTCGCCAACGGTCGGGTAGTGCTCGAATTGCACACCTACAGTGATATCGCGCTTACCCAGCGAACGTGCGACCTCAAGGGCCGATTCGGCCGCGACAACGCGCGCCGCCGAAGCCCGTATATCGGCGCGGTTCTCCCATTGTGTTCCCGAGCCGACTATTTTTACGGAGAATTCGCTGGTGCGAGGCCACGCATCGGCGCAAGAAAGGATCTCAGCGTCCTGGTTGCGACCAATCAATACACCCAGTGCCAATTGGGACTTCCGGCGCTCGCCAAGCGCCGTACGTGCATCATTCTCGCTCCGCAGCGCATCGACGCGCAACTTGGAAACGTCGGCGGCGGCGATGTCGCCGACTTTCAGTCGTTTTTCTGCTGCAACGGTCGCCTCGCGCGACAGTTGGGCAGTGGCCTCGGTGAGCCGTTCCCGCTCAAACGCCAGTTTCAGATCCCAATAGGCTTGGTGCAGTTGTATGAGTCCGGCGCGCTCGGCATCTTCGGCATCAAGCCGCGCCGCCGCCAGACGCGCTTCGGCGGTTTGCGTCCGGTGCTCGCGTTTGTTGCCACGTTCGACAAGCTGCTCCAGCCGCAAAACAGAATCCGCATTTTTGCTGCGCAACCCTCCGCTGCCCAAGCCCGCGCGAGGCGACAAATAGGTCGAGCCCAATGAAAAGTTCGGATTTTCGCGTCGATCTGCGGTGCTAACATCCGCGGCGGCAGCATTGATGGCATGTTTAGCGAGCTTCAGATCGATGTTGGCTTCGCGCCATAGCAACTCAGTGCGCGCAAGCGTCAGCGGCTCGGCGCTGACTGCGGGGGACAGGAACGCCAGGCAAAGAGTAACGGTAAAGAATAGTTGGGCGACGTGCGGCATGGCGCGACTTTGTGAATGTGCGCGGATTATCCTCAATCAAGCTGACCTGTCACTGACCAGAAAAAATAACAGCCAAAATGGTTCGTCCATTGAGCAAGACGTCCAATCGGGGGAAAACCCTTAAAGCCACTGCGCCAGCTCAACTGACCATGGTTTTGTATAGTGTAGACTGAAGAAACTCGTCGTGTTGTGGGGCAGCATTACACGCCGAGAATTGATCCTGAATTTTGGGAAGGCAAATTGCGCTCACCGAGGTCGAGTCCATCAACCAATGCCCGGCCGGCAATTGAGGATAAAACGGCGATCAAAAATCGGATCTTTCAATTGTGAAAATACACGTTGTCATATTTGCGGTGGTTTACGCGTTATTTTCTGCTTCTCAGGCAATGGCCGAACCGCAGGCCGGCTGGAGTGGAACCGCCACGTTGGGCCCTGTCGTTTTTCCTAAATATGTGGGCGGCAAAGGTACTGAAGTCTGGCCACTTCCCATTCTCTCGGTCAATTACGACGAAACGTTTTATGTGGAGATCCAGCGCGTGGGCGTCTATCTGCTGGCCAGCGATGACAAGAAAATGGGACTCGGACTGGCGGTCGAGCCACGCTTTGGGTTTTCCGCCAAAGACGGACGACTGCTGCAGGGTATGACCAAACGCCGGCACAGCATCGAGGGTGGGCCAACCTTTGACCTGGACTTCGACGTGATCGCCTTCAGTGTCGCCTATTTCGGCGATCTCAACCGGTCGAGTCGTGGCAGCTCGATACGCACCTCGCTGTATAAGCCGTTGGTAAAAGATGATCGCTGGGAAGTCGGGACGCTGCTGGCATTCGATGCCATGAACAGCCGGCTCGCGAATTATTTTTTCGGTGTCCGGCCCTCGGAAGCTACCGCATCGCGCTCCGAATACCAGCCTGGCAAGGGAATCAGTACATCGGTCGGGCTCAATGGCACATACAAGCTGGATAAACAACATGCGCTGATGTTTGGCGCAATCGCAACACGTCTTCCCGGCGCCGTTGCCGCCAGCCCCATCGTGGAAAGACGACAAGCGACAACATGGTATGTCGGCTATGGCTGGAGTCTCTAGGGCGTTCCGATGCGTGGCGATGGTTTGAGCAGGAGCGCAAAAACGTGTTTGTGTGCAGTCAGTGTCAGCGTGCGAAATACGCATTCAATTTCCGTAAATCTGCCCCCTTCAGCAGACAGGCGAAAACGCACATCGCGGCTTTCGCGCTTGCCGCTTATCACCGTGGCAATTTCATCCTCGACCCGCAGCCGGTCGTCCCCATGGACTATCAACAGCCAGTTCTCTTCTTTGCCTTCGACTGATTGGCCGGTGATGTCCGTCAGCAGGGAAAGGGGAAAGACCTTGTTGTCCTGATTGACCAAAAGCAGTGCCCGATCCAGATTCAAAAAGATGTCGCTAACCTGGCGAAGGGCCCGGGTCGATTGTCGCTGCTGGTGAAGACGGTGATTGTCGAGCCTGAGCAATGAGCGGTAGCGGGACTCGGAAACAGCCAACATGAGACGGGTCGAACAACGCACACGTTGCAGATATTCAAAACCGGCAATACCCAGCAGGCCCGTCACAAAATAGTTCAGGCTCAGCACGACGTCGAACTTGCTGATGGGCGACACCTCGCCATATGGCGCCACAAAAAAGAACAAACCAACCACCCACCCGACCAGCAGGCATGTCAACGCTGGCACATAGCCATAGAGATTTGACACCAGCAATGCGCCAAACAGAAAGAATTGAACCGAGAGGTAAGACTCCAGTGCACTATGCAGCGCTGTGCGCAATGCGAGGGCACCAAAAAATATCATCGCCGTATTGAAGATCCGCTCGCGCAGAGGAGCGTCGACCCATTGATGTGCGTTTTTGAGTAAGATGGTTTGCATGAATGAAAGTGGGACAACAAATTCGATTAAACCCAATCAAAACGCGGTGCTGCTGATCCATGGTTTGGCTGGCAGCAGTCTGGAAGTCGCGCGTTTGGGTCAAATCCTACAGCAGTCAGGTCTGGCGGTGCAGATGCCAAATATTCCGGGATTTGCTTATGGTACGCCACTGTCGGGCTGGCGAAGCTGGGTGCGTGAAGTGCGCATGCACCTGCAGACGATGAGGGCCCAGTACGCGACAGTATCGATGGTCGGCATCTCGATGGGTGCCACGCTGTGCATGGAAGTCGCCACTCACGAGGACGTCACTGCACTGGTGTTGCTTGCACCCGGACTTGCCTACGATGGCTGGGCCGTCCCGTGGTATCGATTCATGCTGCCAATTGGACGATATCTGCCGTTTCGCAATATGTACCGTTATGTCGAGGCTGAGCCGTTTGGCGTGAAGAATCTGACGATGCGCGCCGCCGTCAAAAAAATGCTCGAAGATCGCCACGAATCGGAAGTCGGTGGTGAGTCGATTTCGTTCAACCAGCTCGCCCAAGGCGATGAACTGATCGCCCATGTGCGCAAGCGCCTGGACCTTATCAGTGACCCTTTGCTGATCATGCAGGCCGCGGACGACGAATCGGTACATCCCCGCAATGCCCAATATGTCTATGATCGCGTCAGCTCTGCTGATAAGGAACTGATCCTGTTGGGTGATTGCTACCATATGATTACGGTCGACAATGAGCGCGACACGGTTTTCTACGAGACCGAAATGTTTATCAAGCGCAGCGTCAATGCCAAACTGGGTCACGCGATATTTGACGTTCCCCAGCAAGCCACACGCAGTCTGGACCGCCTGGCGAAATGGGCGCGCGCGCGAAACTAGGTACTAACGCAGCGCCGGGGCGACAGTATTGCATCAGATACGCGACGCAATCAAAACTGCGTTGCTGCCTCCGAATGCAAACGAGTTCGACATCACGTGATTAAGTTGTACGCCTTCGCGCGCATGGTTGGCAACATAATCGAGGGTACATTCCGGATCCGGCTGATCAAGGTGCATGGTCGGCGGAATAAAGCCGTGCTGCAAGGCAAGCAATGCCGCGATGAATTCCACTGCGCCCGTGGCGCCCATGACATGGCCGTGCATCGATTTTGTCGACGTCACCGGAACGCGGTGCGCGTGTTCACCGAACACAGCCTTGATTGCGTTTGTTTCAATTACATCGCCGGCGATGGTGGCGGTGCCGTGCGCATTGATATAGCTGATCGCGTCCGACGCCAACTCAGCGTCACTTAAGGCAGCTCGCATAGTGGCGGCCTGTCCGGTCGCATCCGGTTTGGTCAGGTGCGTTGCGTCAGTGCGACAGCCATAACCTGAAACCACACCGATAATATTGGCACCGCGTTGCTGCGCGTGTTCCAGTTCTTCCAGCACCAGCATCGCTGCGCCCTCGGCCAGCACCAGGCCGGTCCGGGCTTTGTCGAAGGGTTTGCAGGATGCGGCAGGATTTGCCGCATCGGGCAAAGCCAGTGTCCTCAAAGCGTCCCAAGCCTTCAACATTCCAGGCACCAATAGGGCTTCCGTGCCACCCGCGATGACAGTGTCAGCGTAACCGTGCCTGATTGCACGGTACGCCTCACCGATGGCAATCGCAGACGAAGAACAAGCCGCGGAATAGGTCAGTACGGGACCGTGACAACCATGCGTCATCGCAACGTGTGCGGCGGCAGCATTGTTCATCGCCTGCACCACAGTAAGCGGCTTTATACGTGCTGCGCCACGCAGAAAAAGCTCTTCATACGCCGCTTCCATCGCACTGACACCACCTATTCCGGTACCCACATAAACGCCGGCATTCGCCAAGTCGAGCGCGTTATCGGCCTTGTTGGCGCTGTGCACTGCCTGTTGCGCCGCAACGAGCGCAAACAGGCTCACGCGGTCAAGCCCGGGAACTCTCGTCGGCGGCAGATGCTCGGCAAAATTGATATCCACTTGACCCGCAACGTGCATCGGGAAGGGTTGCGTATTTTCCCGGTTAATTGCCCGGATGCCGGATTTGCCACTGTGCAGACTTGCCAGAAATTCATCGATGCCAGTGCCAATCGGCGAGACAACGCCCAGCCCGGTAATACAGACTCTTCGCATCCTATGCAGCGCTTTCTTTAACGGCAATCGCTTTGTCGATTTCTTTGAAAACGTCGGCTAGTGTCTTCAATGGCTCGCGCGACTCGGCGAGACTGATGCCGTATTTGTCTTCCATTTCAAAAAGAAACTCGATCATGGAGAGGGAGTCAATGTTGAGCGACTCCATGGTCGCGTCAGGTTGCAGCTGTTCAATCGGAACGCCAAAATGCGCTGAAATTACCGCGCAAATTTCTTGTTGCATGCTTTGGTCCATAGTCTTTCGCCTTGTTACCTTTCAAAGAGTCACAATTCCTGATGCTGTATTGCGCACGGCACGTTATGCGAATGCGTCTTGAATGCCGACGTTCAAGGTATTATTTTACGCCTCACTCGCAAGCCGATTTGCGTTATCGAATCCGTGTAGTATTTCTCTCATGCGACCATTCTTTTTTGCAAGAATATACATTTCAGTAGCGCTGTCCACGCTGCTGATTTGTGTTGCGCCGGGACTCGCAGCGAATACCACTGACACACAGGACAAGCTGGTCGGCTTGTGGTCCCAGGTAGATGAAAAGACCGGCAAGGTGCAGGCGCTGGTTCGTATTGTGGAAATTGCCCCGGAGCAATATGAAGGATTCATCGAAAAAATCTTCATAGCGCCTGGCGACGATCCGAATCCGCGCTGTGAGGATTGCAAGGGCACCCGCAGGAATCAACCCGTACTTGGCATGCGCATCATTACGGGCCTCAAACGCGCCAGCAGCAAGGGCGAACTCTATCACCACGGTGAAATTCTTGATCCGGACTCCGGTGACACATATAGACTGAAAATCACACTACTTGATTCGGGAAAGAAACTTGACGTGCGAGGTTTCGTCGGCATCGCTCTATTCGGAAGGTCCCAGATATGGCTCAGGGAGTCAAACCAAACCAAATGACGAATGCACACACCAGAATCGTGCCATTTCATTGATGCGTCACTGACAACACTACTGAAAACGCAGATTTACATGCGACTCCTTCTGGTTGAAGACAACATTCCGCTGGCCGACGCGTTGGCACGTGCGCTCAGGCAATCCGGCTATGTTGTCGACATCGCCCGCACCGGCAAGGAGGCCGATGATTGGCTCGGGTCGCAGCAATATGAACTCATCATTCTTGATCTTGGTCTGCCCGATGGCGATGGTGCCAACGTGCTGCGCCGGTGCCGTGCCCGCAAACAAAAAACGCCGGTACTGGTTCTATCAGCGAGGGAAGCCGTTGACGAGCGGGTGCGCTTACTCAACCTCGGCGCGGACGACTATCTGGTGAAGTCCGGCGCAATCGAGGAATTGGAAGCCCGCGTGCGGGCTTTGATTCGTCGTAGCCAGGGAATTACCGAGCCGGAAATCAATCTGGGCAAACTGCGGCTGGATCTGAACGGGCAACGCGCCTTCGTCGGCACGGTAGCCCTTGATCTGAACGCACGCGAGTGGTCTGCGCTGGCCTATCTGGCAGCACGCTGCGGCAGAATCGTGCCCAAGGAACAACTTATGGATGCGTTGTATGGCTGGAACGAGCCCAACTCAGTCAACGCTGTCGAAAAAGTGATCTCACGCTTACGCAGCAAGTTGATGGAAGCCGGTGTCACCGTGCGGTCCATCCGTGGGCTCGGCTATTCGGTGGAAGTGATCGATGGCTCGTAGTCTTGCCCGACAGCTCTTGATCTGGCTATTGCCGACGGCGTTAGCCCTGGTCGCCATCGGTGGTGTGATTGCGTACGAGATCGCCCATCGCGCCGCCACACTCGCGTATGATCGCGCGCTTCTCGATGCGGCTCAATCTGTGGCGGCCCAGGTGCGGCACGTCAATGGACATATTGATTTACAACTGTCACTGAGCACCGAGCAGGTATTGCTGTTCGATAATTATGACCGTGTGTTCTACGAGGTTATCGGCTCCAACGGAGTAATGATCGCCGGGACATCGGGTTTGCCGAAAGCTTCCGGGGCCTCGCGTGATGAGCCTTCACACTACTATGACGCGGAGTTTTCCGGCCTGGGCGTACGCGCAGCGTCGCTGGTTGCAGAACGGGACGGGGCCAGCTTTACCGTCATCGTGGTCGAAACTCTGGTCAAGCGCGACAAACTCATTCGCGAAATTCTGCTGGCGATGTTGCTGCCTGAATTCCTGCTCGTCATCATGACCATACTGGTGATGCGCTACGCCATTCGCTACGGTCTCGGTGGCATCGGTCTGGTACGGGAAGAATTGGTCAAGCGCTCGCAAGCCGACATGCGCCCGATTCCGCTCAATAGCGTGCCGCTGGAATTGCGTCCGCTCATTAGTGACACCAACGATTTGCTGGAGCGCCTCGCATCTTCGCTGGAACGGCACCGGCATCTCGTTGCCGATGCATCGCATCAATTGCGTACCCCGATCGCCGCGTTGCGCACAGAGGCCGAATCGGCATTGCGCGCGGACGATCCCCATGATGCGCTGGTACGCATCGTCACGAGTGCGCGCCAACTGTCTCGCCTGTCACATAGCGTGTTGATGTTGAGTCGCCTTGAATCCCGACCCTTGCAGCATCCGCAGCAAGTCGATCTGCAGCGTCTCATCAGCAGCGCGGCTGAACGCTGGCTGCCCTATGCGCTTGAACGCGATATCGACCTCGGATTCGCCTTGGCGGCGGCTCTCACACAGGGTGAACCGGTGTGGCTCGAAGAGATGGTCAACAATCTGGTTGACAATGCGCTCCGTTACACGCCGCAGCACGGCACGGTGACAGTGAAGTGCGGCCACGATCATGACAACGCCTGGCTGTCGGTCGAGGACAGCGGCCCGGGTATTCCGAAGGCTGAGCGCGAACGCGTCTTTGAACGTTTTTACCGCTCCCATCCTGAGCAGGGCGATGGCAGTGGACTTGGACTGGCGATTGTCAGGGAAGTGGTGAATACCCATCGGGCGCGCATCGAGGTGACAGATAGCGTGGAACTCGGTGGAGCACTCGTTCGCGTGGTTTTTTTGTCGCAAGTTGTCCGCACTTAAGTCGCGTGGGGCCTCCACGCTCAGATACCGCCATTTGAATTTTTCATGTCGCGGCTTCAAACATCCTAAACCAATCAAGGAGCAGAAAATGTCAGCTAGAGTCATCGCGTTGTACAACGCGCCCACGGATACAGAAGCATTCGACAAATATTACTTTGCCAATCATGTGCAGCTTGCCAAAAAACTTCCTGGCCTCAAGCGCTACGAAGTGAGCATCGGCAGAGTTGCGGATATGACTGGGGCATCGCCGTACTATTTGGCCGCAACGCTCACGTTCAACTCTCTGCACGACGTTCAATCAGCGCTGGCGTCGGCCGAGGGAGTTGCCACGGCGACCGATTTGCAGAATTTTGCGTCCGGCGGCGTCAGCCTGCTCATCTTTGAATCAAAGGAGATTTAAACGCAAAACGCCATTTGGCGGGCGCGTTGGCGGCATTTCGGCCGGTGGGCCTTGCCTGTGCTGGTGTTTGCCAAGACGGCGGGCGGCGCAGGTGTAGCGCACCTGCGGGCTGTCACGCCTCCTGCATCAACTTCCAATACTGATATTTCAACGTCGCCGCACACCCGAAGATCATCGCGGCAAGCGCAAAAAATGCGCCTGCCGCCAACGTAGACAAGCCACTCACCCCTTGGCCAATCGTGCAGCCCATCGCGGTGACGCCACCCGCACCCATCAGCACCGCACCGATAATGTGGTTGCCTGTGTCTTCGATGCTCGCAAAGCCTTCCCAGCGAAAACGTTTGGTCATCAGCGAGTGAGCCAACGAGCCCAAAATCATGCCCAGCGTGGTGGCAATACCGAACGTGACGACGAGTGATTTATCACTCCACAACATCAGCAGTTCCAGGCTGTAGCCATAAGGCGCGACGAACGTGAGTGATTCTGCGGCCCGGCTATTGGTGCCGAAAAACATCATCTCCAGCGTTTCGGCGTTTTCGCCGAAACCGATGTGCGCGGTGATGTACCAGCCTGAGACGACCGCGAGGCCATAGCCAAGCCCGCCCAGCCATGCGTCCAGACTTACACGAAAATCGCGGCTCATCAGGACAAAAATCAGCATCGGCCCGGCGATGAGGCACGCCAGAACAATCTGCGCGGTTTTTTTTGTTGTGTTTAACAGTGGCCCCAGCAGTGCGCCCAGCTCTTGGGTGGCGATACCGTGTTGGGAAACATCGATGGCGACCGCATCGAGCGTGTTGATACGCCATACACCGAACAAGCCTTTCATTGTCATGTAGGCAGCTATCGCGAGAAACGCAAAAACCACAATCGATTTCAGATTGCCGCCGCCGATGCGAACCAGCGTGCGGCTCCCGCAACCGCTTGCCAGGGTCATTCCAACGCCGAACATCAATCCGCCGACAACGTAGGAAAGCCAGGTGATGCTGGGGCGTGTGTAGAACGCTTTGGAAAGATCGATCAGGTCAGCCGCATAGAGCCCCTGCGCACCGAGAATTGCAATCGCCATCGCCAAAACCCACATCCGCATGCGGGTGAAGTCGTTCATGTTGACGATATCGGATACCGCGCCGAGCGTACAAAACTGGGTTCGTGCGGAGATCGCGCCGAGGATGAAAGCGACGATAAATCCGAGCCAGGCGACGACATGAGCGAGATTGGTGGTGCTGTTCATAGGGGTTGTACCTGATGCGAAACGAGTGCTGCCAGAGAATTGCCGCTGCGCAAAGTGCCCTCTACCGGCCTTCGGCCACCCTCTCCCGTAAACGGGCGGGGGATCAGGTTTTACTCCCCTCGCCCGTTTACGGGAGAGGCGTGGGAGAGAGGGCAGCTATCGCGTCGGCAGATTTGGAGCCTCCATTTTACCGTCGCCCCTTCTGCAATAAAAACAGCGACGGCTAATACTTGAAAGCAGAACAGAATAACGAATCAGGCGTAGCGAGTCGGGTCGGCGAGACCCGCCTCAACAAAGCCGTCCTTGCGCAAACGGCACGAATCACACACGCCACAAGCGCGGCCATCGACGTCGGCCTGATAGCACGACACCGTCAACGCATAGTCGACACCCAACCGCGTGCCTTCAACCACGATGTCGGCCTTGTTCATGTGAATGATCGGGGTGTGAATGACCAGTTCCGCACCCTCCACGCCCGCCCGGGTGGCCAGGCGCGCCATGGTTTGGTACGCGGCAATATATTCCGGTCGACAATCAGGGTAGCCCGAATAATCCACTGCGTTCATGCCGGCGAAAATATTTGGTGCGCCCAACGTTTCGGCCCACGCGAGGGCGAGCGACAGGAAAATCGTGTTCCGCGCAGGGACATAGGTAATCGGGATGCCGGTCGTGGGAGAGGTCGGCACGTCAATATCTTTATCGGTCAACGCGGAGCCGCCCCAGCCGGTGAGATCGAGCTTGATCACACGGTGCTCCTTCGCGCGAAGCGACTGCGCGACACGAGCCGCCGCTTGCAATTCCGAGCGATGTCGCTGTCCATAGTCGAACGACAATGCGTAGGTTTCAAAGCCTTGCTCGTGCGCCATCGCCAGCACGGTCGCGGAATCGAGCCCGCCGGAAAGCAGAACGACTGCGCGGAGCGTATTCGCTTGCCGGGTTTTCATACGCCCCGCTTCTCGCCCCAAATAATTTTGTGCAATTGGATTTGCATGCGCACCCGCAAGCCGTCGCGCAGAATCCAGGTCGCAAGCTGTTCGTAGCGCACTTCATTGAAGGCCGGCGAAAATAGTACCGGTGCAAGGCTGGCGAGTTTTTTTTCTTCGAGTAAAGCAACTGCCCAGCCGTAGTCGGCTTCGGAGGTGATGACGAATTTTATTTCGTCATCGCGCGTTAACAAAGGCAAATTTTCCCATCGATTCTTGTCAACTTCACCCGAGCCTGGCGTCTTGATGTCAACAATGCGGGATACACGAGGATCGACCGCAGAAATATCGATCGCGCCACTCGTTTCCAACGATACCGAATAGCCGAGGTCACAGAGTTTCGCAAGTAGTGTGAGGCAATTTTTTTGTGCCAGCGGCTCGCCACCGGTTACACAAACGGTTTTCGTCTTATGCTGCGCAACTTCTGCAATGACGTCGTCGATGGTGCGCGTTTTGCCGTCGTGGAAGGCATAGGCGGTATCGCAATAGTCGCAGCGCAGTGGACATCCTGTCAGACGGATGAACACCGTTGGCAGCCCAACACGACTCGATTCACCTTGCAGCGAAAAGAAAATCTCATTGATGCGCAGCATATTCACACGTACGCTGGCCGGGGTGGCTCTCTTCCCTTCGGCTTTGCGGATCGTCGCAGCAGGAATCCTGGTCAGCGTGCTCACGGCTTTACTTGGAAGGCTTAGCGTCTCACTGCAAGGAGACGGGTTCTCGCCTTGGTGGCGGCTTCCGAAGCGGGATACTTGGCGATGACGTCTTCGAGCGCGTTGCGCGCGGAACCGTTGTCGCCAATTTCAAGGTAAATGCTGGCCATCGCAAGAAGCGCGTCGGGTGCTTTGGCGGAATCGGGGAACTGTCTGAGCAACGCATCCTGAGCGCCGCGCGCGTTCGCGTAATCCCTGAGATTGAAATAGCTGATGCCCATCCAGTAGTGCGCATTTGAGACGAGCTGGCCGTTTGGGTAGTCCTTGATAAACGTTTGAAACGCGCGAATCGCCGCTGCATAATCGCCGCGCTTGAACGCGTTTGAACCGACATCATAGACGGCGTCTTCTTTCGCGCGCGACGCCGCGATCTGCGATGCGGTCGCAGGCGGGGACGACGATGCAACGGCAGGCGCAGCTGCGGACGACGATGATGCGCCAGCCGATGCATCTGCGGGGACGCCTTCGAGCTTCCGTAGCCGCGTATCGATATCGAGATAAAAATCGCGCTGGCGCTTGGTAAGCTGCTCGTCCAGATTGGACATCACCTCGACCTGTCCGCGCAATTTGGCAATCTCGGCGTTCAACTGGTCAATCTGGTTCAACAACTGAATGATGCCGAGGTTCTTGATCGAATCCTCGATCTTTTGCACCCGGGCTTCGCTGTCGCGGTTCTGCTGCTCAATTTGTGCGCGCAGGTTTCTGATGTCGCGGCGCGCCTCTTCATCGTCAAAGAGGCTGGCCGTCGCGTTCAGGCTGAACGCTGCAAGTGAGATCAGGAGCGCGGCACGCAGAAAGTGAAATGGTTTACGGGAGGGCATATTTCGGTTTGTTCTTGCAAGTAGAAAGTGGAATTGTCTACACGATGACGATGAGCATGGCCAAAAAAATGGCTCCCGCAGTGTCCAAGGAAATGAGTTCAAAGTCTAGCGCTGGCGCGGCGTTACGGAGATATATACTCCAAATGCCGCGCCAAGTAACGATCTACGTATATTTACTCGCCGTCGTAAACAATTTCCACGCGGCGATTCTGCGCCCAGGACGCTTCGTCGTGACCGCTGGCTTTGGGCTTGTCTTCACCAAAGCTGATTGTCTCCATACGCTCATTTCCGACGCCCAAAACGGATGTCGCCTTGCGCACGGAATTTGAACGGCGCTGGCCGAGGGCCATGTTGTATTCGCGTGAGCCGCGCTCGTCGGCGTGCCCTTCAAGCCGCACTTTACGATTGCGGTTCTGCGCGAGATAGCTGGCGTGGGCCTGAATCAAAGAGGCGAATTCCGGCTTGACCGCATCGGTGTCGTAGTCAAAATAAATCACCCGTTTCGAGAGAACGTTGTTTGGATCCTTCAGCGGATCCAGCCTGCCTTGTGTGCCCGTAACGGGCGTCGTTTGGGTGGTACCGGTTGTCGGTGCGCCAGTGGTGCCCGTTCCGGTTGCGGGCGTGCGATCCTCAACCTTGGTCGTCGCCACAGGGTCTTTGCTCGCGCACGCGGCAAGCAACATCATCATTCCAACTCCGATCAACGCATTTTTCATGTTTTTCTCCAGATAATTGACGGGTACGTTCTACAAACACGGACTAGTTTATGCCTATTTTTGCCCTGCGATGGTTTGTCTCACCGCGCGCCAGACGAACCGAAGGGACCCCACGCGGGTTCGCGCACGTCGCCGATCTGTGAGGAAAGTTTCAGTTTGAAGCGACCGTCGGCCGAGACCGCGCCCAACTTGCCTCGGCCACCCGATTTATCCTCGTACAAAATCGTGCGTCCATTCGGTGAGAAGCTGGGACTGTCGTCGAGCGGACCCTCGGTGAGAATCGTGCGCTGGCCAGTCGCGAGTTCAAGGGTGGCAATGCGAAGCTTCCCGCCTTCGCGGTTGACAAAGGCGACCAATTTACCGTCAGGGCTCAGACGCGGCGTGGTGTTGTAGGTGCCTTCAAATGTCAACCGCTTTGGCTCCCCGCCTGTCACCGGCACACGATACAACTGCGGGCCGCCTGAACGGTCCGAGAAGAAGATGATGTCCTTTCCGTCAGGCGTAAATGTTGCGCCGGAGTCGATGGCATTGCTTTGCATGAGCCGCGTTGCGTCCCCTCCGTTGGCCGGGACAATATAAATTTGCGAGATATCGTCCTTCGACAGCGAAACTGCGAGTCTGCTGCCATCCGGTGACCAGCTTGGCGCAGTGTTGTCACCGCGAAAACTCGCAACCACTTTGCGTTGACCGGTGACGAGATCCTGGACGATCACGGTCGATTTGCGGCTTTCAAAGGAAACGTACGCGATCTTGTTTCCATCGGGCGACCATTTTGGTGCGCCGATCGGTTCCAGCGAGGACAACACCGCCTGCGGATTAAAACCATCGGCATCCGCGACTTGCAATTCAAAACGCGGCCCGCGCTTGAGCACATAGGCGATGCGCGTCGAAAACACGCCTTTTTCACCGATCAGCTTTTCGTAAATCTCATCCGAAATCTTGTGTGCCGTAGCGCGCAACTGCGACGCACTCACGGTGTACGAGGTGGTCGCCAGTTGATTTTGTTTGGCAACGTCAAACAGGCGGAAATTTACCTCAAAGCGTCCATCTGCGAGCGGTTTGATGGCACCGATCACCAGCGCCTCGGTGCTGCGACTGGACCAATCGACGAAATTTACCTCGGACGGCTCGGTTGGCAAATTGCTGATGCCTGCCGTGTTGACGATGCGAAACATGCCTGAATTTGCGAGATTGCTGGCGATCAGGGGCGTAATGTTTTGCGGGGCGTTGGCCTCGAGGGCAAATGGCGCAATTGCGATCGGCACCTGGCGACCCGAACTGGTCTCCACGTTAATCGTCAGTTGGGCGCGTGCTGCGGATGCGGCGAGCAACAGGCCGAAAGTCAGGGTCGCGAAATTGCAGAGTTTTTTGCTTTGATCGGGCATGCGTTGGGTTGTGGCCATGGATGAGTAATCAATTCTATCGTTCGTGTCGAATGTTCAAGTTAAGTTCACGCCGCCCGCCAAAAAGCTCCGCATTTTCCGGCTGGGGCCAATTGCGAATGCCGTTGATGGCTCGCTGTACAGCATCATCATAGACTTTATCGCCGGACGGCTTCACCACTTCTGCGTCCAAAATAACGCCATTCACCAGCAGCCGCAAGCGCACCGATACCTCCGGTCGACCCGTGACTGAATCGGGAATATTTGCCCGATCCCGAATCAGCCTGGCAATCTTGTTTGCATAATCCGCCTGCGCTGCATTCCGCGCCGTCGCTGCAGCAGCCTCTTTTGACGCCAGTTCCGCACGCGCCCGATCCTCAACAATTTTTTGCGCAGCCTTCAGTTTTAGTTCGTCCTCTTTGCGCTTCTTTTCAACCTCGGCCAACTTTTGTTTTTCTTTCAGCGCTTTTTCTTCCCGCAACAGTTTTTCACGTTCGGCTTTTTCCAGCTTTTCACGTTTCGCCTGTAGCTGAATATCAGCCTGGCTAGGTTGTGCGGGCACCTTTTCTATCTTTGGCTCTACTTTGGGCTCGACGACCGGCGGTTCGGGTCTTACAACTTCCGGTTCCGGAACCGGTGTGGGCACGAGTTCAAGCAGGTTCCGCGCGGGCGGCAATTGGTCCCAGAGCTCAGCGATAGCCGGGTCAGGAAGTTTCACGCGCCAGGAAACGCCGAATACGATCAACGCAAAAAAGGCGCTATGCACAATAACAGCGAGCAGTGCCGCAGGCCACCTGCCTGGCTCGGTGCGCGCCAGCAACGGCGAACGGCGGTGATTTGAAATGGGTGGCGGATAGGTCATGCTATTTGTCTGGTTTTACCAGTAACCCGACCCGCTTGATCTTGCCTCCCTGCAAGGCATCCATGACGTGCAACACGTCTTCATATTTCAGATTCCTGTCTGCGTTAATCACGACAGCCTGATTGGGATGCTTCGCCTGTATTGTTTTTACAGCCTGCAACAATTGCTCACGCGTTACCGACTGCTCCTGTCCGCCCTGCTGGCGATCCACCAGCGATATACTGCCGTCCCGCTTGATGCGAACTTCAAGAGGTGCGACGGTCGGATTCAGGGCCTGTCCAACGCTTGGCAAATCGATTTGTCCGGGCTGAATCGCCGGTGCGACGACCATGAAGATGATGAGCAGCACCAGCATCACATCGATATAGGGGACGACGTTGATCTCTGCCATGGCGCGACGGCGACGGCGCATGATCAGTGAACCGCCTGACGTTGCAGGATATTGGTGAATTCTTCCATGAAGCTTTCGTAACGATTGGCCAGGCGATCAATTTCGGCTGTATATTTGTTATAGGCAATCACTGCGGGAATCGCGGCGAACAGTCCGATGGCCGTTGCAATAAGCGCTTCGGCCATGCCCGGTGCCACCTGCGCCAGCGTTGCCTGCGCCATGTTGGTCAGGCTGCGGAATGAATTCATGATTCCCCACACTGTTCCGAACAGGCCGATATACGGACTGACCGAGCCAACGGTCGCCAGAAAAGACAGATGCGATTCGAGGTAATCGAGCTCCCGCTGGAAAGTAGCCTTCATCGCACGACGGGTGCCATCCATCAACGCGCCAATGTCGGAGCCGCTGCGGCTTTTGAGCTTCAGATATTCCTTGAAGCCCGCTTCGAAAATTTTCTCCATACCGGCCGGCTCGTACTGTCCGGAGCTGGCCCGCTGGTACAGGCCAACGAGGTCGGTGCCGCCCCAGAATTCACGCTCGAATTCCTCGGCCTGCGACTTGGCGCTACGCACCGAGAACATTTTGACGAAGATGTACCACCACGACATCATCGACGCGAGAATGAGAATCCCCATGACAATTTTGACAATGATCGATGCATGCGCGATGAGCGACAAAATCGCCATGTCATTTGAAAGGTTCAGCACGACGCCTCCATTTTCTTTCTCACATCCGTAGGAATCTCGACCGGTTTGAAGGATTCCGACGCCACTGTCGCCACCGTTATGCGGGCTCTTACCAGAATGTCTTCGCCGCGCCGGATTTCCTGATGAAACGTCACGCGCACCCGGCCCAGATTTTCAATTGCCACGCTGATGTTGATCGCATCGTCGAGTTTGGCGGGTTTAACGAATTCCACCGCTATTTCGCTGACGACGAACAACATTTTGTATTTACGCTCAAGATCACTATTGGTAAAACCCAGATAGCGAAGCCATTCGGTGCGGGCGCGCTCGAAAAATTTTATATACTGCGCGTGATACACCACACCGCCGGCGTCGGTATCTTCAAAATAGACGCGCTGCGGAAAATCGAAAGTGAATAGCGGCGTTTGCTGCGCGTCTTTCAGGGAGAGCTTCGCCACTAGAACAACTCCGGCACTGAATTGCTGGTGGCGGGTGCGGCGAGCCCAAAATGTTGGAATGTGAGCAAGGTCGCCATGCGGCCTCGTGGTGTGCGTTGCAGATAACCTTGCTGGATGAGGTAAGGTTCAAGCACATCTTCGATCGTGTCCCGCTCTTCTCCGATTGCGGCGGCGAGATTCTCGACACCGACCGGTCCGCCGGCGAATTTCTCGACAATACATCGCAGCAATTTACGGTCCATCATGTCCAACCCAACGTGATCGACATCCAGCATTTTCAAAGCAGCGTCCGCAACGGGCTTATCGACAAAGCCTTCCGCCTTGACTTGCGCGAAGTCTCGCACGCGGCGCAGCAATCGGTTGGCAATACGCGGCGTCCCCCTGGAGCGCAATGCAATTTCCCCGGCTCCATCATCATTCACTGGCACGTTCAATAATTTTGCCGATCGCGTTACGATCAGTTTCAATTCGGCCGGCGAATAAAATTCCAGTCGCGCAACGATGCCGAAGCGATCCCGCAGCGGGTTGGTCAGCATACCGGCACGAGTGGTGGCGCCAACCAGCGTGAACGGTGGCAGATCGAGTTTCACCGAACGCGCCGCAGGACCTTCCCCGATCATGATGTCGATCTGGTAATCCTCCAACGCGGGATAAAGAATTTCCTCGACCACCGGATTCAGGCGATGAATCTCGTCGATAAACAACACATCGTTTGGTTCCAGGTTGGTCAGCATCGCGGCCAGATCGCCGGCGCGCTCCAGCACGGGACCGGACGTGTGTTTAAGATTCACCCCCATCTCGCGGGCAATGATATGCGCCAGCGTGGTCTTTCCAAGTCCTGGTGGCCCGAACAGGAGGGTGTGATCCAGCGGCTCTTTGCGGCTGCGCGCAGCTTCAATGAAAATGGAAAGCTGATCGCGGATTTTTTGCTGACCCACATATTCCTGCAGCAGCTTGGGGCGCAGCGCCCGCTCCTGTGCTTCTTCGTGCACGGAGGCCTTGCCACCTGAGATAAGTCGGTCCTCTTCGATCATGTGTACATTTTACGTGACGGATTCACGCTTTTGAGAGCGACTTCAACGCATGTCGAATGCCCTCTGACACTGAGGCGTCTTTGGGCAGTTGTTTAATGGCATAGTGCGCCTCCTTCTCGTTGTAGCCGAGCGAAATGAGCGCATTCAAAACATCTGCCGCAGATGATGGCTTGACAGTTTCGCCACCCACCGTGATACGCACATCAACTTTGAGTTTATCTTTTAGTTCCAGCAGCAGGCGTTCTGCGGTTTTCTTGCCGATACCAGGCACTTTGGTCAGGCGACCGCTTTCCTGCATTGCCACCGCTTCCGCGAGGTCGTTGACGCTCATGCCGGACAGCACAGCCAATCCAACTTTGGGGCCGACACCACTCACTTTGAGGAGCTGTTTGAACGTGGCGCGTTCGGACTCTGTTGCGAAACCGTAAAGCAAATGCGCATCTTCGCGGACAATTAACTGTGTGAACAGCGAGATTTTTTCACCGATCTTTGGCAAGTTGTAAAAGGTACTCATGGGTACGTCGACTTCGTAGCCGACTCCGCCTACGTCGAGCAGTACCTGTGGGGGATTTTTTTCGAGCAACAGGCCTGATAGGCGGCCGATCATTTTTTTTCCTTCGCGGCGTCTCGGCGATACGCCTTCTGCGCACGCACCCCCATCCCAACCTTGCCCTGCGGAGCGGGGGAAGGAGGCAACAAGCGATCAGCGGTGGGATTCATTTCACCAACCTCCCGCCCTTGACCCGATAGCCGCGCGTGCTCATCCCGCCAAGCGTGCCGCCATGCGCGTGGCAAATGGCGCAGGCCAACGCATCGGCAGCGTCCGCGCTCGGATAACCCGGCAATTTCAGCAATCGCTTTACCATTTCCTGCACCTGTTCTTTCGTCGCGTGGCCATTGCCGACCACCGCTTGTTTCACCTGAAGTGCAGTGTATTCGGAAACCGGCAAATTCTGTGCGACCGCCGCACAGATCGCCGCGCCGCGCGCCTGGCCTAGCAAGAGTGTTGATTGTGGATTTACGTTGACAAATACTTTTTCGACCGCGACTTCACCGGGAACGTACCGCGAGATGACTTCTTGTACTGAATTCAAGATATTCTTCAGCCGATCCGGCAATTCACCGGTCGGCGTTTTAATGCAGCCACTGCTGATATAGGTCAGCGTGGAACCGGCTTTTTCGATCACACCGTAGCCAGTGACGCGCAAACCCGGATCAAGGCCGAGAATCTTCATTCGAACAACATCGCGTACATACACGAATCGCGCAGACCGCCATAGGGGTCACGCATATTCTGGCGAAGAACCCCCTCAAGTTCGAATCCGCATCGCTCGGCGACGCGTCTGCTTTTGCCATTGCGCGGATCGCTGCAAATTTCCAATCGTTTGGCACCGAGTTGCTGTTTTGAAAACAAGATGAGTGCATTCACAGCTTCGGTGCAATAGCCCCGATTGGCCATCGAGGTTCTTATCCAGTAACCGATTTCAAATTTTGGAACTTCCCAATTGATGGTGTGGAATCCACCTTTGCCAATTAGCGCTCCGGAGCGCTTATCGAGCCACTGAAAGTCGAGCATCTCGCGCGTGGCCCATTTAGATTGGGCCATTTGGTGAAACGCTTCGGAGCTTTCGAGTTTGGGCTCGGGGTGAACCCATGGCATCCAGGGTGCAAGTTCATCGAACGATTCGAGCACCGCAGCAAATGCTTGCGGTCCATCGCCGACCCGCGCGGCTCGCAACATCATGCGCTCGGTCTCGATTTGTTCTGGAATTGCCAGCAATCGCGCCTGTGCCAGCGCATCCATCAAATGTCTCCGGTCACCGCCGCTGTACCCGAAACCGCAGATACGAGCTGCACCTTCGCACTCGCCTCACCCGTGACCAATCGCAAATAGCGCACGAACCGTCCGCCTTCGATATTGGACGTGGTCGTAATCAGGGGGGACATTTACGCCTCATCGATGACTGCTGACGTGTATACATCCTGCACGTCATCGAGCGACTCGAGCGCGTCGAGCAGCTTCTGCATCTTCAGGGCGTCGTCACCGGTCAATACAGCTTCATTGGTCGCCTTCATCGTCACCTCGCCAAACTCTGCCTTGAATCCGGCTTTCTCCAACGCCGCTTTCACCGCCGTAAATTCGTACGGCCCGGTGATGACTTCAATTGAGCCGTCCACGTTGCCAACCACGTCCTCGGCAGCGGCTTCCAATGCCGCCTCCATGAGTTTTTCTTCATTGGTGCCCGGTGCGAACAACAGCGTGCCGCAATGCTTGAACAGGAACGCGACCGAACCATCCGTTCCCATATTGCCACCAAACTTTGAGAACGCGTGACGCACTTCGGCCACAGTACGAACGCGATTGTCGGTCATGCAGTCGACCATCACTGCCGCACCCGCGATGCCATAACCTTCGTAGCGGATCTCCTCGTAATTCACTCCTTCGAGTTCACCGGCACCGCGCTTGATGGCGCGTTCAACGGTGTCTTTGGGCATGTTGTTTTCAAAGGCCTTGTCCATCGCCAGACGCAAGCGTGGATTGGCACCCGATTCGCCGCCGCCCAACCGGGACGCGACGGTAATTTCCTTGATGAGCCGGGTAAAAACTTTGCCGCGCTTGGCATCCTGGCGCCCTTTGCGATGCTGGATATTTGCCCATTTGCTGTGTCCTGCCATATTGCCTTCCCACCAAATTTCAATGCCTAATGTTAACATTCACTCACGTTCCCGCCGCATTGCCTTCTCAATTTCCGGTCTATGCTGGAAGCTCTGTTCTTCGGGAAGCGCAAGTTAATGACACAAGTTTTACGCCCAAAAAATAACAGGGGGAACTATGGCAAAAAGAGTACCCGGTGAACGCCGCAAGGAGATTTTGCAGACGCTCGCGCATATGCTGGAAAATCCAAAAGGCGAAAAAATCACCACGGCCCTGCTCGCGTCCAAGCTCGATGTATCCGAGGCTGCACTGTATCGCCACTTTGCGAGCAAGGCGCAGATGTTCGAGGGACTGATTGAATTCATTGAGGAGACGGTATTTTCGCTCGTCAACAAGATCCAGAGCGAGGAAACCAACGGGATGAAGCAGGTCGAGGCAACGGTCTCGATGCTACTTAGCTTCGCACAGAAAAACCAGGGCATGACGCGGGTATTGATCGGCGATGCCCTGGTGAATGAAGACGAGCGCCTTCAAGTGCGCATGAATCAACTCCACGACCGGCTCGAAGCAAGCCTGCGCCAAAGTGCGCGTACCGCGGCGGGCGATGGCGCGTTGCACAGTTCGCTCGATGCAAATGCTTATGCGAACGCGGTGATGGCGTTTGTCGTGGGACGCTGGCACCAATTCGCCAAGTCCGGTTTCAAACGGGCACCACTGGAAAATTTCGCACAAAGCTGGAGCGTGTTCGCCGGATAAATGGAGAGTGCAGCCGTGACAAAGCACAATTTGGTGCCGGTCGATGCGCAGCTCGCCGCTTACAACGCGCACGATGTCGACGCTTTTATGGTCTGCTACACGCCGGATTGTGTGATTGAAGACGGCGTGGGGGAACGACTAATGACCGGTCACGCGCAAATGCGCCCGCGCTATGCCGCGCTGTTCGCGAGCTCTCCGAATTTGCACTGCGAAATTGCGTCCCGTATCTGCATTGGTGACTACGTCATCGACGAAGAGCGCATTACGGGTCGTGTGCCTGACCTTCGTCACGCGGTCGTGATCTATCGCGTCGACAAGACGTCGGGACTGATTTCGCACGTTCGTTTCCTGCGCGAAACTGACTGAAATTTTCGGCGTGGCTGCGTTAACACTATCCACGAAACGGCTGGTTGTTACGCTGCCGCGCGAGGACCATGCCGCCGCTATGCTCGATTTTGTCGAACGCAATCGCGAACACCTGAAACCGTGGAATCCGCCAGTGCCGGAAGGCTTGTATACGCGAGCACATTGGCAGGACGTAGTGAAAAATTGTGCGGTTGCGTTCGATGCGGGGCGCGCAGTACGCTTATGGATAGCGCCGCTTGAATACCCTGACTGCATCATCGGCAGCATCGGCTACTCACAAATTGCACGCGGTCCATTTTGCTCTTGCGTGCTGGGCTACCAGATTGATTCGGAAAGCGAAGGACGTGGCTTGATGCGCGAAGCATTGCAGGCCACCAATCAATATATGTTCGAGCAACAGAAACTACACCGCATCGCCGCCAACTATCGACCTGAAAATGTGCGTAGTGGCCGCTTGCTTGCGAGCCTCGGATTTCGCATTGAAGGATTCGCCAGGGACTATTTGTTTATCGACGGGGCGTGGCGGGACCATATCCTCACTTCGATCACAAATGATGTGTTCAATACGGGTTGGCTGCGTGAAACGCCAAAACTCTAGTGCTGGCGAGGCTTCTGGCGGCATTTTTGCTTGTGAGGCCCGCCAGTGCTAGAGTTTCCCATAATTTCTGAACGGCACGCGAGACTTAAGCCAGCGCATCCGCCCAAATGTTTTTCGCCCACGTCATCGCATACTGCCCCTCCAGCTCGCTGGCTTGCGCAGACACACCACCTGAACCCGGCACCGCTTTCATTGTTTTTGCGACTTCGTCGTACTTGTGTACCGACGCAACGTGGACGACTTTGTCGGCCGACACAAAGCTGTAGCAAGTGTTGGTCAATGTCGGGCTGGGGTTGGGAGCCTCGCCTGTTAACAACGCAACGACCGCCGCCGCGCAGGCTTTGCCATGTCCGTTGGCCATGTGGCCCGATTTAGGCATCGCAGGCGCGATCTGCAGTGCATCGCCCAACAAGTGCACGCCGGGTACGTTTTTGGCCTCATAGGTGATCCAGTTGACCTCGCACCAGCGTTTGTTCGCGGTGATGAACGAGTCCGCAATCCCGCCGGCCTTCATCGGTGGTAGCACGTTCAGCACGTCAGCCTTTACATCGCCGAACTCAAGTTTGGCGGTGTTGTTGGCCACATCCACATCCATCAATTTGGAACTGCCACGATATTCGACCATGCCCGCATACATCTCGGCCCAGGCTTTTTTGAACAGCCCCGGTTTGGACGTGACGTCCATGTTGGCGTCGAGAATGAGCACTTTCGATTTTGGCTTGGCCTGTTTGAAATACGCAGCAACCTGGCAGGCGCGCTCATACGGGCCCGGCGGACAGCGATATGGCGCTTCTGGAATGGAGATCGCAAATATCCCGCCATCCTTCATCGCTTCGAGCTGTTTACGCAGCGCAACGGTCTGCGCGCCCGCTTTCCATGCATGCAGGATTTTTTCCTGGGCCAACGCATTGTTCAATGCCGGCACCATGTCGAACATAAAATCGACACCCGGTGAGAGTATCGCGCGGTCAAATGCGAACGCGTCACCATTCGCCATTCGCACCATTTTCTTTTCAACATCGACAGCGGTTGCTTCGCCCCGCACTACTCTTACCCCGTATTTTTTTTGCAACACATCGTAGCTGACGGTGATGTCCTGCATCGTCTTCGAGCCACCCAATACCAGATTTGAAATTGGGCACGAGATAAATTCGGCATTGCGCTCAATGAGCGTCACATCGATATTCGGGGCCCACATCCTGATGTACTTGGCAGCGGTTGCACCGCCGTAGCCGCCACCCACGATCACGACTTTTGGACCACTGCCACCACCGACGGATGCACAGCCGGAAATGGCGGAAGCTCCCACCACTGCGGTTGTTGCGCCGGACGCTTGCAAGAATGCTCTCCGATTGATGCTCATGATTTTCTCCTCAATTTGTCCGCACAACTATTTCTTTTGCGCCGCAAAGAAATCGGCGATGGCCGCACTTTCTGCATCGGAATATCCCTTGGCGATCTGGTGCATGACGGTCGCCTCGCGTTTGCCCTCCTTGAACGCCTTCAGCTGATTCAGGAAATACTCCTTATTCATTCCGGCTAAACCCGGAATCGCGCCGCCGGCGCTATTGCCGTTGGTACCGTGGCAGGCTGCGCAGTTTGCCGCGAGCGCTCGTGCGCCGAGTGGCGTGAGATTGGCTGCAGCGAAGGGGATTGGCGCTGGCGGCGCTGCCACAGGCGTGGCAGGCGGGACCGTTTGCGCGATGGACGAAAGACCGAACGCGGTCAGTACAAGTGTCGCCGCGAGCAATCCCAGACCTATTGATTGGCGCAATTTTGCTTTCATGTAAATCTCCTCGTGACCATTAAGCGATTTCTCGCTGACCCTCGTTACCCTGTGGAGAGGATAACGCAAGTCACCGCGAATTGCTCGCCGTGGGGCGCAATGCGGAAAAAAGGCCACGTTGGGGAAACGTGGCCTGCTTCCAGCTATCGATGAAGCTAAGAAAGCGATCAGGATTCCTGCGTCGCCGCTTCTTTTTCCTGGCTGATATCGAGCATCACCTTGCCATCGGTATCGACATCGATGGTGACCTTGCCGCCGTTGGCCAGACGCCCAAACAGCAGTTCATCGGCGAGCGCCCGACGGATCGTATCCTGGATGAGGCGCGCCATTGGCCGCGCACCCATCAGTGGATCGAAGCCATTCTTGGCGAGATATTTCTTCAGCGCTTCGGTATAGGTCACATCGACCTTTTTCTCTGTGAGCTGTGCTTCCAGTTGCATCAGGAACTTGTCAACCACTTGCAGGATGATCTTTTCGTCGAGCGGTGCAAATGAAATAGTCGCGTCCAGGCGATTGCGAAACTCGGGCGTGAACATACGCTTGATCTCGGCCAGCTCGTCGCCTGGCCGTCTGTCGTTGGTGAAGCCGATGGAAGACTTGGACAACTCCGACGCTCCCGCGTTGGTCGTCATCACGATCACGACGTTGCGGAAATCGGCTTTGCGACCGTTATTGTCCGTGAGCGTGCCATGGTCCATCACCTGCAAAAGAACGTTGAAAATATCCGGGTGCGCCTTTTCAATTTCATCGAGCAGCAGCACTGAATACGGGTGTTTGCTGATGGCCTCAGTCATCAAGCCGCCCTGATCAAAGCCCACATAGCCAGGAGGCGCGCCGATCAAACGCGACACCGCGTGCCGTTCCATGTACTCGGACATATCGAACCGGATGAGCTCGACACCAAGGATGAAGGCCAATTGCTTTGCAACTTCGGTTTTTCCCACGCCGGTGGGGCCGGAGAACAGGAACGAGCCTATCGGCTTGGCCGAATTGCCGATACCGGAACGCGCCATTTTTATTGCCGACGCGAGCGCATCGATCGCCTTGTCCTGGCCAAACACCACGGACCTCAGATCCCGGTCAAGCGTTTTCAACGCACTGCGGTCGTCACTGGAAACATTGCGCGCAGGAATACGCGCGATCTTGGCAACGATCTCCTCGATCTCGGGTTTGCCGATGGTCTTTTTCTGTTTCGATTTTGGCGCGATGCGCTGCGCAGCACCTGCTTCATCAATGACATCGATTGCCTTGTCCGGCAGATGGCGGTCATTGATGTACTTTGCAGAAAGTTCGGCCGCCGTGGTGAGAGCAGTCGAGGTGTATTTCACGCCGTGATGGGACTCAAAACGCGATTTCAGGCCTTTCAGAATCTCGATGGTTTCGGCAATGGAAGGCTCGGTGACGTCGATCTTCTGAAAACGTCGGGCCAACGCGTGATCTTTCTCGAACACGCCGCGGTATTCCGTGTAGGTGGTCGCGCCGATGCACTTGAGCTGTCCGGACGACAGCGCGGGCTTGAGCAAATTGGATGCGTCGAGCGTGCCGCCAGAGGCGGAACCGGCACCGATCAGCGTGTGAATCTCATCGATGAACAAAATCGCGTTGGGATTTTCCATCAATTGTTTCAGTACAGCCTTCAAGCGCTGTTCGAAATCGCCGCGATATTTTGTGCCAGCAAGCAGGGAACCCATATCAAGCGAATAGACCTGCGCCTTGGCGAGGATATCCGGGATCTGGCCATCTACGACGCGCTTGGCGAGCCCTTCGGCGATGGCGGTTTTGCCGACACCGGCCTCGCCGACCAGCAAGGGGTTATTCTTGCGGCGACGGCAGAGGATCTGGATTACGCGCTCCACTTCATTTTCGCGGCCGATCAGCGGATCGATTTTGCCATCGATAGCCATCTGGTTAAGATTCAGCGTAAAGCTTTCCAGGGCTCCGCCGGGTTCTGCGCCTTCCCCGCCTTCAGCTTCAGGTTCATCCTTCTGGCCCCCGGCTGGTGTCGCCTTTGAAATGCCATGCGAAATAAAATTGACGACATCCAGGCGTGATACGCCTTGCTGATGAAGAAAATACACCGCATGCGAGTCTTTTTCACCGTAAATAGCCACCAGCACATTCGCACCGGTCACCTCTTTTTTTCCAGACGACTGAACGTGCAGGATGGCGCGCTGAATAACCCGCTGAAAACCCAACGTGGGCTGGGTATTGACCTCACCATCACCGGCGACGATGGGCGTGTGCTGTTCGATGAATTCTGAGAGCGCTTTTTTCAGTTCGTCGATTTTGGCCGCGCACGCTTTCAGCACTTCCTGTGCAGATGGATTCTCCAGAAGGGCGAGCAACAAATGCTCGACTGTGATGAACTCGTGGCGCTTTTGCCTGGCTTCGACAAATGCCATATGGAGGCTGACTTCGAGTTCTTGCGCGATCATGATGTACCTTTCAAGAGTGCAACCAGACAAACTACTTACAGCTTACTACCACTTATCGATATCAACGCAATGGACATTCAATCGAACTACGTTGCCGTGCGAAATCAGATTTCTTCCATGCCGCAGCGCAACGGATGCTGGTGTTGCCGCGCATAGTCGACGACCTGCTCCATTTTCATGGTCGCCACATCTCGCGGGTAGACACCGCAGACGCCCCGCCCTTCAGTATGGACTTTGAGCATAATCTGCGTGGCGCGTTCATAGGTGTGGGCAAAAACCTGCTGCAAAGCCTCGATCACAAATTCCATCGGCGTGTAATCGTCGTTGTACATCACCACCTGCCACATGGAGGGTGGCTTGGTCTTTGCCGGTGTTTCCTGCAGCAATGTGTCGCCAGGTCCGGAGGGTTTTGGTTGTTTTGTCGCCATGTTGGGAACGGATGGAGGTGCAACTAATAATAGGGGCAGCGGCCACGACATTCAAGTCCTGCATCGGCCGACCGGTTTGCGCCAACGTGGCCTACAACCGCCCGGATTTGCGCGCTTACAACCGTTGGACGCAAAAAACTCGCCAAACTATTGACTTGGCTGAATATAGCCGGTAAAAGGCAGTTGGAGTTTGGCTTCAGGTTTACTGCATTTGCCTTGGCGGTTGCGGGCCTTGATAGCAAAACGATTCCGGGGTTCTCCAACCCGATTTTTCGTAAAAGGATGCAATTGCAATGGCAACTGGAACAGTAAAATGGTTTAACGACGCCAAAGGTTTTGGCTTCATCACACCCGATGACGGCAGCGAAGATCTGTTCGCGCACTTCTCGGCGATCCAAATGAATGGTTTTAAGACCCTCAAAGAAGGCCAAAAAGTCAGCTTTGAAGTCACGCAAGGCCCTAAAGGCAAACAAGCTTCAAATATCGGCAACCCGTAAGCACTTCGGTTACCGTGAAAGCCCCTTGTAGCGCAGGCTGCGAGGGGCTTTTGCTTTATTCGTATGCTGATCCAATTTAATAAACCTTACGGCGTGATTTGTCAGTTCAGCCCGTCCGGCGACAAGCCGACACTGAAAAATTTCATTGCCGTTCCCAATATTTATCCGGCAGGCAGGCTCGATACCGATAGCGAAGGACTGCTGCTGCTCACCGACGACGGGCGCTTGCAGGCCAGCATTGCCGATCCTCGACACAAATTGCCGAAAACCTACTGGGTGCAGATTGAGGGTGCGCCTGCCGAGACCGATCTCCAGCCGTTGCGTGCGGGTCTTGAACTGGGCGATTTTGTCGCTCGCCCGGCCACGGTAAGCATCCTGCCGAAACCGCCACAACTGTGGGAACGCCTCCCACCAGTGCGGGTTCGACTGCACGTTCCGACATCGTGGTTGGAGATTACCATCGCCGAGGGGAAAAACCGCCAAGTGCGTCGGATGACAGCCAAAGTCGGACTTCCTACGCTGCGCTTGATTCGGGTCGCTGTGGGCGACTGGTCACTGGGCGACCTGGCACCGGGAGAATGGCGTCAGGTTCCTTCATCACCAATTGCACTGCAACGCATCATCGCGCGCAAGAAAACCTGAAAAGTTAACGAATTGCGACGTGTCGCTAAGCACAAACTGGAGTACTGGAGTATTTTCCAATCCAGGTATGAGCCTGAAGCGGTAGAAATCAGGGTGACTAGAAATTCAGGTTGATCTGGTTAAGAAGCGGCGAGTGTAACCGTTTT
>JANYHZ010000239.1 GCA_025362135.1 Betaproteobacteria bacterium
CACCGAAGGCGGCTTTGTCGCGTTAAATCCAGAAACTGGAACTACTACTCAAGGTGAAACCGTTGAAGAGGCGCTCGCGAACTTGCGCGAAGCTACTGAGCTATACCTTGAGGAATTTCCGTTAACCGTCACGGGCCGCTCGCTGCTCACTACCTTTCACGTAGCTGCGCATGCCAAGTTTGCCGGTCGTTTCAGGTGCCGACGCGGTGCGAGCACTTGAGCGTCTCGGATTTGTGGTTGCTCGCCAGCGCGGCAGTCACATTGTTCTCCGTCGTGCCTCTCAAGGTTGCGTTGTGCCCAATCATCGCGAATTGAAAACCGGCACGCTTTCAGGCGCGCTTAAACAGGCGGGCGTATCCGTTGAAGAGTTTGTCAATGCGCTCAAGGCCTAACACGGCGGTGGATCGGACGGGCCAAAAGCGGCCGGCCGCTCACCTTGATCGTTAGCAGCCTGGGCAAAATGAAGTTCAGGCGCTACCGCTTCCCGAAGCATTGGCTGCTCAGCCTCCGTTGTTGGCTCCTGGATCGCAGACGCCGCCGATCAAAGCCAATGTGCCGCTGCTTTGGGATCGACTGGACCCTCGTTCGCTGCAGCGCAAAATAAATGCACGGTCTTCTGGCGTTGCACGCCCTGTGTTTCCAGCGGAACTGCCTTGAACTAGACCGAATGCGCCGTGTAGTTAGGGTAGGCGTCTAACCAAATGTTCGAGCGGGACGCGTGCAAAATCTTCTCGTTTCCTCCCAGCCATGAAGTACCCGCAGGACTAGCTATTTCCGCCAAATGCGATGTGCGAAGCCGCCAGCCAGCATAGCCAGCACGAAGACGATGGCTGCCGGCTGCAAAGTGCCCGTCGCGACCAGTGCCGGGCCCGGACAATAACCCGCCACCGCCCAGCCAGCACCAAACAAGGCTGCACCGGTCAGTAGCGGCGCATCGATGTGCGTGGCATCGGGCCAATGGAATTGCGGCGCGGTGAGCGGCACGCTGCGGCGCCTTGCGATCGCGTACACAGCCCACGTGACCATGACGGCGACACCCATCACCGCCGCCAATTGCGGTCGCCACGCGCCGAATACATCAAGAAATCCCTTGATGTTGGTCGGATCGGTCATGCCGGAAACGATCAAACCAACTGCGAACAGGACACCCAACAGCAGTGAGGCGATTGCGCTTTGCATCACATCACCTTCAGATAACGCAAGACGGCGGTTACGGCTACGCCAGTGCCCATAAACACCAGTACCGCTGTCAGTGATCGAATGCTCAATCGCGCCAGGCCGCACACGCCGTGGCCCGAAGTGCAGCCGCCGCCCATACGCGTACCGAACCCGACCAGCAGTCCGCCCGTGATCGCAACGATGTAACCGCCAGGAACTGCGGCAAAATCAAAGCCCGATGCCGTCCACAGCAAGCGCCATAAAAATCCGGTGGCGATCAGGCCAAATAAAAATGCCCATCTCCATAATCCGGGATCGCCCTCAACCGCACGATGAAAAATGCCGGAAATGCCGGCGACGCGACCGTTGAGCAGCATCATTCCCCCAGCGGCAAGCCCAATGAGACCGCCTCCAGCAGCGGCTTCCATCCAGGATGCTTCAATCATGTGAGTGTGCCTCGCACGCAGCGGGGCCGCCGTCGCGTAATGCCAACATACCGCCAGTCACGCTCCACACATTGTCGATTCCTGTCTTGATGAGCGCGTCAGCTGCGATCAGCGAGCGCCGACCGGTGTGGCAAATCAGGAATACCCTCCGATGGCTACGTGCCAACGCGATGAGACGCTTGACGTCTTGGTAATCCGCGCGCTGCGCGTGGGGCAGCGTATCAGCACGAACATGATCGTCGTCGCGCAAGTCCACCAACGCATCCTGGGCCGCATCGAATTCTTGGGCCATGTCGCGCGCCATCACCATCGATGGCACGGCTTCCCCTGATTGCAGCGCGCCGCCGTGCCTGTTTGCGGGTACCGCCTGCTCGATTTGCTTCGGCGGTGCCAATTTGAGATTCGCCATCAGTTCGCGAAACGCAGCGCGGTCCTTTCCGGCAAGGCGCGGATTGCAACGCTTCTCGTGTCCGATCGTGGTGCTCCCGCGGAAACGATAATCGTGGCCCGGCCACACAATAGTGGCGTCCGGCAACGCGAAGAGCTTGCCGGTGATGCTGTCATAAAGTTCATCGCTGCTGCCGTCCTGGAAATCCGTGCGGCCACAGCCCTCGATGAGCAACGCGTCGCCGGTAAATATATTGTTGCCCCAGCGGTAGCTCACGCTCCCCGGCGTATGCCCGGGTGTGGCCATGACGTGAATCGCGCCGATACCAAGTGGCAGATCGTCGCCATCCCTCAGCGCGCGGTCGTGACCGACCGAAAGGCACGCGGCACCGACGGCGCTGGTAGCGCCGGTGGCAGTCTTGAGCGCGTTGGCACCGGTCTCGTGGTCGGCGTGCACATGCGTATCGAGAATCCAGCGCAGACGCAGGCCGTGGCGTGCCAGCTCGGCCAGGTCCCGGCTCGCGTGCCCCAGTACGGGATCGATGAGCGCAGCGTCGCGGCTCGCCTCATCGAGGACGATGTAAGTGTAGGTGGACGAGGGTGCGTCGAAAAGTTGCAAGATCATGCGGGACTCCTGTTATCACGCACGCATTCATGGCTATTGTAAACGTGTGTTATTGCCGACTGGCACGATCGCAAGTTGTGCGCCGGTGTTCTTTCGTTCTACAGGAAAATGGTACCCGCCTGGTCGCGACGTTTTTGCGCGATCAACGTAATGTCATGCCGAAACGTCCCAGGCAGACATTCTGTGAGGTGGGAGAACCACCTCCCCGAACGAGCGCCAAATCGAAATAGATTTTCGATCTGCACCTCGATCACGTTGAAACCGCATTCGTTGCAGTATTTAACCAGCTCATTGCGCGTGTACTCGCGAAAATGTCCGGGGTTGGTCGCATCTTCGCGAATTTTTCCGTACGGATTAAATCCCCAGAGCAGGTGCCAGCGTTTGCGAAGAAACGCAGCGTTCGGCGTGGAAATAACGAGGATGCCGTCGGCGTTGAGGCAGCGGAAAAGGTACCGGAGGACGTGGCTCGGCGACGTATATAGGTGCTCGATCACCTCAAGAAAAAGGATCAAATCCACTGGCGGCGGTACCGGACATGACTCCGGTTTCGCGCTGTCGTTGAGATCCAGGGCGTGATGCACGGTATCCGCTGCCGGACGGTATCGGTGGTCTTCCCACCCCATCGTTTCCAGCTCGATCTCCGGGAAGAGTTTTTTGAAAATGACCGTCTGGTACGAAGGCCCGATGTCGAGTACCCGCTTGACGCGGTGGTTCTCACACAATGAACGCAGCGTCGACAAATTGTGCGCAATCCGATTGCCGTTCTCGCGCCAGTACTGTTGCGCCTCTTCAGCCAAAGTGCTGGCAAGCGCGTCGCCGAGCGCCATGATTTCGCGATTATTTTGGGCTTTCATCGTGATGCTGACCTTCAGATTTTCGAAGCGATGGACACAGCAAAGAAAGTCGGTTGCAGTATAAGGAACCTCAGATCAAGTCCTTCGACAGGCTCAGCACGAACGGTAACTTATTGATTCCGTTCGTGCTGAGCTTGTCGAACCACATTCAAATTCGACTTAGTCAGAGGCTCCCTAAATGATAGCGTTGATTGCCCGCTACTGTAGATCCGGATAGCCAATGGCGCGCCTTCGCCGCGATCCAGGGCTTTTCCTCGACCAACCCCCGGTCGGCGGCGATGGGCAAGGCGATGTGCGTGATGGGTGCGACGGCAAGCGGTTTTTGAAAAATGCGTCATGGTCGATGGCGCGCGCGCAGAGTTCGGCTTTACCTCAACCGGCAAGCAAACTCTGTAGCTTTGGCGGGGCTTTCAGACGTAAAACCGTTGTAAGAAGCCGTAGAATCTGGTGTTCACATTATTTTTTTGCGATGAAACGGTCGAGCCGCCCTGCCCGTTTCACGCTGCGGGGCTTCTGCGCCACCAGTTTGGCGCGGCGCATAAGTCCCCATTTGTCTCGATTGAAACTGACGTTCAATACACCGGGACGTATTCGACCGCACCGGTATCGCCGTCATAGATCATGTCGTACGGGAACCAGTAAATTTCTTCATCGCCGTATTCATCGACGTATGCGTAGCCGATGTAGACCGTGCCCAAATTCTGCACTTGCGCCAATTGCAACGACGCGAGTTGAAGGCCATCGGTATGAGCCAATTTCTTGCTGGTCTTGTACTTTGTGACCGCCACGGCACCATTTTTGGCGTGCTTGACGGTTACCCCCACGATTTTGCCGTCTTTGACCTCCACGGTGGCCGTGTGGGGACCCTTCTTGTGAAGCTCGTGCTTCCCGTTTGTTTTCAGTTTGTCACCAAGCAGTTGCTTCCCGTTTTGATGGTGCGCTTTTCCCTTTCCTTTGCCGTTTCCCTTGTCTGCAGCACCCGCGCCACTGATGAAGGCGGACATGCCGAGAAGGGCGACACTCGTTGTGAAAAGTCGGCGCGTATGGTTCATGGTTTCGTCTCCAGATTAGGTAGGTTATAGCGGTAGTATCCGTAGGCTGGCAACGCAAGTGACGCTCGCTGCAGCCTCACTCGCAATGTTACGCACGCACCCGTTCGCGTCTGTGCGCCATCCCACATAAGCAGGCGACTGTGCATGCAGGAACATCTCAACAGGGGGAAACCTGGCAAGGATGTTCCGCGGGATCGAACCCATCGAATTACAATGGTGCAAATACGGGAGAAAACATGATGGGGCGCGACGATAAAGATCAGCAGTGGCGTATGCACGGGGTGCGCGTCATCCCCGGCAATGCGCTCGACAGCAACACCGCGCAAACCCCCGGCATGTCACGCGCGGCGGCGGTGAATTTTGCGCGAGTGGGCGCAGAGAAAATCTGGGCTGGTACGGTGACGATTCACCCGAACGCCAAGACCGGTGCACATCATCATGGCCCGGTAGAAAGCGTGATCTACGTCGTGAAAGGTCGTGCACGCATGCGTTGGGGTGACACGCTGGAGTTCATCGCGGAGGCCGGTCCCGGCGATTTCATCTACGTGCCGCCGTACGTGCCGCACCAGGAAATCAACGCCAGTGAGAGTGCAGCGCTGGAATGTGTGTTGCTGCGCAGCGGACAAGACCCCGTGGTGGTGAACCTCGATATCCCTGCTGCGGACAACCCCGAGGCGGTGTACTGGGTGGATAACATTCATCCGCATCCCTGATACGCACTTAAACCGGAAGGCAATTTCATGTTGACGATCTACCACCTGGAAACATCACGTTCGGAACGCATTGTCTGGCTGATGGAGGAGCTGGGCCTTGAATACAAACTGGAGATTTTCCCCCGCGAAACCAGCGCCGCAGCGCCCGCTCCGCTGAAATCGATCCACGGGCTGGGCAAGGCACCGGTGATCCGCGACGGCGAGGTAGTTCTCGCCGAGTCGGGCGCAATTGTCGAGTACATCGTGTACCGCCACGCCGGTGGCCGCCTCGCCGTGCCACCGGACGATCCCTCGTACGCACGCTACCTCTATTGGCTTCACTTCGCCGAAGGCAGCCTGATGTCGCTCATGCTGATTGCACTCGTGCTCTCGCGCGTGCCCGAGGCGCGTACCAGCCCGGTGACGGCGAGAATTGGTGCACGGGTGCAGCAGATGCTCGCATTCGTGGACACCGAACTGGGTAACGGCCCGTGGTTCGCGGGAACCGCGTTCACGGCGGCAGATGTGATGATGGCTTTCCCCTTCACTACCATGCGACATTTTCTGGACGTTGACATGGCCCCCTACCCCAATCTTGTCGCTTATGTAGAACGTGTCGCGGCACGTCCCGCATACCAGAAAGCCATGCGCCTCGCGGGCCCAATAACCCGCTGAGAAGACGCTGCCCTAGCTGCCGAATCCTCGTCACTCGTGCATAATCGCGCTCACACAATTGTTTACGAAGCGGAAAATACGCCATGAAAAGATTGATTATTGTTGCGGGCCTGATGGTCGCCATACAGACGAATGCCCTCGCCCGGCCCCTGATTCCCGTCTACGACGCAACCGCCATCAACAAGATTTGCGAATCCACGCTTGCCGGTGCGGCGTCGATGGTCAAAACCATGGAAAACAAGCAGGGTGGGGCGATATTTGACGAATGGAATCGCCTTCAGATCGCCGTCGAGGACATGGCTGGGCCAGTTTACCTGCTAGGTAGTGTATCGCCGGATAAAAAAGTGCGTGATGCGACCGAACCCTGCCTGCAAGCGCTGACCGCTTTCAACACGCAACTTTTTCAGAATGAAAAACTCTACCAGCGCGTTGTTTCGGCAAAAACTTCGAGTCCACAGCAAACCAAACTCAGGAAGGACCTGATCGAGGGCTTCGAAGACACCGGCGTGACGCTGCCACCTGCAAAACGCATGCGCATGAAAGAAATCGTTGATCGCATCGAAATCCTCAGGCAGCAATTTGACAAGAATGTTCGTGAAGATCCGACCAAGGTAACCTTTACACCGGAAGAGATGGCGGGACTTCCCGACGCCTACGTGAAAGCGCAGAAAAAGGATGACAAAGGCAATTTCGTTGTCGATTTGAAATCGCCGGTGTATGTGCCGTTCGTGACCAATGCCACCAACGCTGACGCGCGTAAACGCTACTACCTGGCCAAGATGAGCGAGGGCGGCAAGGACAATCTCGCCCTGCTGGACGAGGCGATGAATCTTCGCTATGAAATGGCCAGCCTTTACGGCATGAAGAGTTTCGCCGAATACACTCTGCAGCGACGAATGGCCGGCAAACCCGCCAACGTCGATAAATTTCTCGCGGAAGTAAAGACGGCGATCACCGACGCTGAAAAATTGGAAGTCGCCGAACTTGCCGGACTCAAAGCCAAAGATACCGGCAAGCCTGTCACCGAAACGAAACTCGAACGCTGGGATAGTGCTTTTTATGCCGAGCGGCTACGGCAAGCGCGTTTTGCGATCGATCAGGAAGCGCTGCGCAAATATTTCCCGTCGCAGAGCGCGGTCGATTTTGCGTTGAAGGTATCGGGCAATCTCTACGGCATCAAGTTTCAAAAAGTGAAGGTGCCGGTGTGGCACGACGAGGTACTTTATTACGACGTACTCGATGCATCGACCGGCAAATTCATTTCTGGCATTTATCTCGATCTATTTCCACGCGACGGAAAATACGGACACGCTGCCGCATTCCCGGTGTACGGTGTATCGACCAAGGTTGGGCGCACACCGGTTTCCGTGCTGGTGACCAACTTTGATCGCAAGGGACTCAACCACGACGAGCTCGAAACGCTGTTGCACGAATTCGGCCACGTCTTGCACGGCGTACTCTCCAGGACCGTCTACAACCCCCACGCAGGTACCAGCGTCAAGACGGATTTCGTCGAGGCACCATCGCAGATGTTCGAGGAATGGGTGCGGCGTGAACAGACGCTATCGCTGATGAAAGAAGTCTGTGCGCAATGCCCTCAACTCACCTCAGACCAGATCAAGCGTCTCGACGAAGCACGCAAATATGGCCGCGCGATGCGCTATACACGGCAATGGAATTTCGCCACGCTGGACATGGCGTTGGTCAGCGGAAAACCGCCTGGGTCGCTCGAGACATGGGAGGATATCGAGCGAAAGTCGATCATGGGCCACGTCGAAGGCACCGTGTTTCCCGCTTCGTTCGGGCACCTGATGGGCGGTTACGCTTCCGGCTATTACGGGTACATGTGGTCCGAAGTGATGGCGCTCGACATGCTCTCGGCTTTCGGCACCAATCTCATGGACGCCAAGGTCGGCAAACGCTATCGCGACACGATTCTTTCACAAGGGGGGCAAATCGAGCCGCAGGAGATGGTGAAAAATTTTCTGGGTCGTGAACCCAACAGCAAGGCATTTTTTGAGGAGCTGGTTGGCAAGAGAAATTGAATGCAGATCACCATTTGACGCGGCTTTTCAGGTGAAAAGGGCCTGAACGCCGCGCCAGTGCTTGATTTTGGTTTTCTGTTGACCATCGCTTGCCGACCTTCGCCTAAACTGCCTCCAATCCAATCAACAAAAGAGGTCTGACGAAGATCTTGCAACGCACGAACAGGAATCGCCCGGCCACCGTTCGGTAACGAACCCGTCGCACGCCGATCCCATCAAACGGAGCCGGAGCGGCCTCAGGGGCGCATTGTTGGGTAGGTGTGCGACCGCGCGCGCTGGAAAACTTGTCGAGCCCGATCACTCTGCACGCGTTTAAATCAATCGCCATGCCAATGCGAGGTCAACCCGCCTGGCTGGACTTGGTCAGCACGACGTTAGCGACCTGGCCCCCCGCGTTCTGAACAAACCTGAACTCGGTAGTGCCATTGACAGCGACGAAGGTACCGTTCTTTCGGGCGATGACTTCAACCGGCGCCTTTCCAGACAATTCGGCAACAAACACGCCCTCGTACTGATAGAGCAAAAGCGTAGTGCCGTCGTCCATTGCGTACACGCCGCGAACATGCTTGAACGCCTCCCGCGCGGCTCGGACGTTGTGTACAGAACTGTCGCGAATTTCCTGAACGTCAAATGTGTTGCGTACGGCACCGTTAGCTGGAGAAGCCATGGCGGACGTGCTGAGCAAAGCGGCACCGATGACGGCGATGGGGATAAGTTTTTTCATAATTGGCTCACTAAGTGGATGTTGGAGAAGGGGCGTCTCGCATGCATCCGGATGCGGCGGGACAACGACACTATGTCGGTGCCGCTGCTTGGGCACTAGAAGAATTCGATGAAATGCGGAAATCGCGGCGCAAAGCGCGCCGCCCCCCTCGCGCCTGCAGAGGTCACGATGCGCTACGGTTGGCCACGTAACACTTTCCAGTTAACGCGGCCCGGAAATGAATACGGGCCTCGCTGTCAGCGTCAATCGGCGACTGTGGACAAAAAAACGCCGCGGCATGCGCGGCGTTTGTCCAGCACGCGAATCGGGCCTAAACGCCCAGAATCTTCATCGCTTTTTCAAGGGTATCGACCGCATCCTGGTGTTTCCCGGCTTTATGGAACGTCTCGCCGTCGGCGCGCAGCTTCTTCACCTCGACCATCTGTGCGTCGGTGAGCTTCGGGTTTTTAGCAAGCGCTTCGTCAATTTTTTTCATGTCCGTTGGACAATGGAAAGCAAATGCTGCCGTTGCAGCGAGCATTAGGGTTGAGAACAACGTGGCGCGAAACTTCATCGGATCTCCTGTCAGGGTTTTCGGGGGAACTGCCGGCCAAACGGGTCGGTCAGGCTGGCGTTGCAGCGCAATAATGATAGCGGATACAGACGACGCGTGTTGGAACGACAGATGCGCCATTTTTAAGGTGGTGCATTAAGGCAGTTCCGCCGGGACGGCGCTCGATATATTCCACTTCGCGTGCCGAAAACAATCAACGCCAGTCACGTCCGATTCAAGCAGCCTTACCCCACCACGATATCGAACCCCGCCAGTAACTTCACGCCACGGTCCGGCGCAGCCGGTTTCAGGGACATCATCAGGCGTTTCCTGTCAGCTTCACTGCGAACGCCGCGCAATACTCCGTCGCGGTCGTTGCCTGGATCTCCGGGCATAAACATCTGCGATGTCATCTCGCCGAAATCGCGCGACTTCACTTTAAAGTGAATGTGCGGTGTGCGACCGGAGTAGGCCACTGGTTTTATCGTGCGAAAGCGGTAGTGGCCATCGCTGTCGGTAACCGTCTTGCCAAAGCCCTGAAAGAAAGGATCCAACGGCGCGAGGCTGTCGTCGCCCGAGTGGTGATAGCGACCGTTGGCGTTGCACTGCCAGATTTCCACCAAGGTGTTTTTCATCGGGCGGTCCCTTTCATCGAGCACGCGACCCGACAGGTCGAGTAGTTCACCAGTGGCTACACCGCTCTTGCCTGCAATCGTGGTGAGATCGTTGTCCTGATCGAGCAGCAAGTCCTTCGGGCCGGGATAGAACGGGCCCTCGGTCAGAGCGGGTGTTTTAACTGCGGCCAGCACTTGCATTGGAAGCAACATGGCACTAGTGCCAAATGCGACCCAGCCCAGCAATTGTCGGCGCGACGTGATGCGATTCATTTTTTTCTCCTGTGCGCAACCGGCGTATGCAGTTTGTTTACAGTCAAATGCGTGGCGATGCGGCTCGTATTGGAGCGAAAAAGCTGCGCAAAATTCCCGCCGCGTCTCGCGATTTTTTCTTTACTGCTGATTTCCCATTGTCTGACGCGCGATGTAGGCGTTGTCTGATGCGTCTGATTGCTGCGCACCTTCATGATCAGGTTACTCTTCCTAGCGGTTTTTTCACTATTGCCCGGGTTGAGATTTCTGCGGCTTCGCCAACTTGTAACCTGGAGACCATCATGGAAAGCAATGAAGTCATCGATACGATCAATACATTGATTGAAACGTCGCGCGACGGCGATAATGGTTTTACATTGTGCACCGAAGACGCAAAAGATGCGTCGCTTCGCGCCTATTTTACGATTTGCGCGACACGCTGTCGGCAGAGCGTTCATACGCTGGAGGAACTTGTGAAATTTCATGGCGGCACTCCGGAACAGTCGGGCTCCATGCTGGCTCCGGTCAACCGCGCCTGGCTAAATCTTCGCGCCGCGATCAGCAGTAACAGCGACCTGGCGGTATTGGAAGAGTGTGAACGCGCCGAAGACGTCGCTCTGCGCGCATACCGAAGCGCTCTTGAGAAAGACCTGCCGGCGGACGTCTACGCAGTAGCAAAAATTCAGCTCAATGGCGTGCAGGAAAATCATGACCGCGTTCGCGCAATGCGGGATGAGAGAACGAGGCTGGCGGCGTAAGGTTCAGAGTAATTCATCCTCGCTCAGGCTGGTGGTGGATCGCAACGAATAGACCTGATTGGCGTCAGCATCGATGCCATACAACGGCCCGACGCGCCTTGTCTGGCCTGGGCGGATTGAACGCATGCGAAGGCATATCCAGCGCCGCGCAATTACGGTTAGGTCGCGAAGGTCGGTGGGATCGCGGGCAAGTCGGTCGCTATCGATAAAATGCCTCAACCGTGCCCTTCAACTTGATCAATAGTGAGTTACCTTTGCGATCCACTTTCTTGCCTACCGGCACTTTGACCCAGCCTTCGCTGATGCAGTATTCCTCAACATCGGTGCGCTCCTTGCCATTGAATCGAATGCCAACGTCCTGTTCAAAGATCGCCGCAATATGATGAGGACTGCGCGGATCTGCCGAGAGGCGGTCGGGTAGCGGACGAGCTTGGGTTACGTCGTTCATGGTGGGATTTTTCAAAAAGAATTTTAGTCTGCGGGCGGGTCTGCGCCCTCCTGTTGCATTGGAAATAAACCGTGGTTTGCACCGCGATTGCTGCGGAAGTATATAGAGACTGGCGGCGATGGTACTCGCTTTTGAAAAAACATCCGTGTTTTCTTTCGCCGCCGATACAGCACACTTCTCACCCGATATAGCCCGATTCGAAATAACAATTCAATCTCGTTGGCGTTGACCATCCGCGCGCGTTTCTCTATCAGGCGAGGTTGCCGGGCGATATTCATTTCTCCGGGCATATCGCCTAAACTGGCGTTGGGTGGTCTCCAGATGACGCGCGTACAGTCAATGCACGACTCTTCCCGGAACGAACACACTCGACATCCAACGAAACTCTTAAAAGGGCAAGCCATGAGAAAAATTATTACAGCACTGTGTGGACTGATGGTTGCAGCGTCGATGCAAGTTAATGCCGACGAGTTGCCAGCGGGGAAATACCGGCAGGCAACATCAACCGGCGGCAACTGCGCCGACTGCGAACTCACCGTCACTCGCGTGACACCACAGATCATCCAGTGTGCCAGCAACAATGGCTGGACAGGGTTTGCCTATTACATCACGAAGGAGGACAAGTACCGTGGCGCTTTGCAGTGGCAATCCGGCAAGGCGGATTACGAGAAAGTCGTAATGACCGTCGATATTAGTTATGACAAAAAGACACTGACGCTGGATGCCAAGTCTGCGCCATTAAGTTTCAAGGAAACGTACCGGCCCAAATAACGCGTCAGCGCTAGCGCTCTGTGCGCCAGTCCGCCGACCGCGACAGACACGTGATGACACTTTGCGGCGACGGAGTTGATGCCAACAGAGCAACTTGCGCGACGGCATGAAGTGGCAACAACAAGCATATGGAGACTACGAACGAGCGAGCCAAATCACGCATGAGGTGTATTTTTCAGAGAAGGCGTGCGCATTTTTCGGGCCCCAATTGTTAAATGTCGTGACATTAAGTTATCGCAAACACGCAAGCGTACGATGTCTGCATGAATGCCGATTGGCCGGGCCCCTAAACCAAAAAGCGGACATAACGACGGGCGTGACGATCATCAGTTAGGTCGCTGATGCAGGTGCTCCCGCCGGGCGTTTCTTCAGAAAACCGGGGCCGGAGGCAACATGCGATCATTTGCAGCAGTACTTTTGGCAGTCGTAATAGGTGGATTTAGCACATTGGCCTTTTCGGTTGAAGACTCGGCCAGCAAGCAGGCCTACGAGCGTCGTAAAGCGGAGCAGGAAAAGCGACTGGAAAAAGAACAGGCGGAAAAGGTCACACAGCGCAAGATCCAGGAACGCAAAAAACAAGAGAAGATTGCCAAACGTAAAGCCGATGAAAAAAAGGCTGCGCAATTGGCGGCCGACCACAAAGCGATCGAGAAAAAGTCCAACACTGTCGCGGCGGATCGAAAGGCTGCGGACAAGAAAGCCGATCAGGTAGCTGCCGACCGCAAGGCTAACGAAAGGGCTGCGGATCGCAAGGCCGATGAGAAAAAGGCCGATCAGCGCGCTGCCGATCACAAAGCCGATGATCGCGCTGCGCAACGAAAGGCGGACGAGCGCGCTGCACAGCGACGTGCCGATGAACGGGCGGCGGCGGCCAGGCGGCGGTGATTAGCGCGGCAGAAAAACAGACTCAAGCAGCAGCGCGCCAGTCAGGCCAATAATTGCCTGAGAGACGCGCCAATGCGGGTCGCCAGCACATCGCCGAGCAGGTTTTATTGATGACCTTTTCGGCCGCCTGCTTATTTATCGGGTGGACGCTTGCCACCAGAAGATGAACCGCGTTTCGACTTACTCTTATCGTTAATCAGGCTTTGCCCGGTTGTCTCACGTTCCCGCTGCTCCATTCAAACGTCCTGCCGCGAAACAATTGGCCCGATAACACTGCATGCGCTGACAACCGTGATCATCGGGCCAGCGTCAACTTCTTGGGCAGACGCAATCAGAAAACGTATTGAGCCTGGCTACTTTGGTCCGGTTGGCTATGCCGGGAAATGCGCGCTTGGCCCTTCAATCTTTTGTCAGGCCGCGCCCTTCTTCCCGGCTTCTGCTTTTGCCTTTTTCGCATCCTGCTTACCGAGCTCTTCTTTGGTCAGCTTGACCTTCTTGACCTTTTCGATCTTGACCTTTTCCTTCACTACTTTTTCTTTCTTCACTTTTTCTTTTTTTACCACTGGCCCCGCCAAAGCCTGCTTCTGCAGCCGCTTTTCACGTTTGACCGCCCCGTCTAACAGCTTCTTGTTCTTTTGACCTTGCCTTCTTGCCTTCAACATTGATGCGTGACTCAATTGAACCTCCTGTGATGAAACATGAAATAACGCCTTATTTTGTTCCGATTTTGCAATCTGCGCTAACCCATCAGCGCCAGAGCCCGGAAATTGGTCCATTGCAATGTTGCGAGACATCGCCCGTTTGATTGCATTGGAATAGCCTGACTACTTTTGTCGTATTGCGCGGATAAAGACCTGGGGTGATACGAAGCATTGAAGGGGCCAGCAACTGTCTTGAATTCAAGACA
>JANYHZ010000247.1 GCA_025362135.1 Betaproteobacteria bacterium
GCAACGTGCGGTAGCCAGAGTCGCACTGGTACAGCTTCGCCAGTGGTCGTGAGTGGCCTTACGGCTGGCTTTTTTGTCACCTGCACGGTAATTGCGAGAAACGTTATCGGCAATAGCCAGCCGTCCGCTGCATCGAACTCAGTCCTGGTTACTCCTAGCGCACCAGGTGCGCCAACCAACGTAATTGCCACCGCAGGCGACAAGCGTGCAACAGTGACATTCACAGCGCCTTCATCAAATGGGTCGACGATCAATGGTTATATCGTCGTGTCGAATTCCGGCGGCACTGACACTGCGCCCAACGGCCCCGCGCTAAGCCATGTGATTACAGGACTAACCAACGGTACGCCGTATACGTTTACTGTAACTGCGTTCAATGCCCAAGGCCAGGGGCCGACTTCGGCAGCATCCAGCAGCATCACGCCGTTTGGCCTCACCGCGGTCAGCTCACGCAAAACCCACGGCGGTGCCGGCACGTACGATTTGCCGCTGGCGCAGGGTGTACCAATCAGCGGGGCGGTCACAGTAGAGCCGCGCGCAATCGGCAGCGGTCACCAGCTCGTCTATCAATTTGATACAGCCGTGGGTACGCCGTGGACCGCCACAGTCACGCCCGTGGGAGCAGCGTCAACACCAACGGTCTCATCCAACAATGTAATGACCACACTGACAGGTATACCCGATAAGCAGTTGGTCACTGTCAATCTCACCAACCCCAATGGCTCGCCGGCCCCGCTATCGATGGGCTTCCTGATAGGGGACGTCGATAGTTCACGCTCTGTCAATGCGAGTGACATCAGTAGCGTTAAAGCGGAAACGGGAAAAACAGCGGGCAGCACCAATTTTCAGATGGATGTGAATACCTCCGGGACGATCAACGCCGCAGATGTACTGGCCGTGAAGGCACGGAATGGATTGACGTTGGCTTCCGCTGCGGCGCCAACGATCTCGAACACCGGTCCGTTCACGACAATGGTAGGTGCCAACTACTTTAGCGAATTCATCGACTCCCAGGCACCGACAAATTCGGTGTGGGGCGTTTCGTCGGGAACGCTTCCCCAGTGGGTCACACTCAATACCGTGACGGGTTATCTTTCCGGCAAGTCACGCGCCAGCGACGTTGCGGGTAGCCCGTACAACTTCAGCGTTTCCCTGACGAATTCAAATGGCACTGCGATACCGCTTCCAGTCACCTTGACCGTCACTGCCGCACCACCACCTACCGTTACGCAGGTGTCACCGTCGACCAGCCCGGTGCCTGTGACAATCACCATTACCGGCACCGGGTTTACGGGTGTCACCTCGGTGACGATCAGTGGTGTGGCTGCAACGTCGTTCACAGTAAACAGCGCGACCCAGATTTCCGCTGGCGTCGCTGGAACGACGACAACCGGAAACGTGATCGTCACAACATCGGGTGGGGGTGCTAGCGCGACCTCAGCGGCATCGCTCTTTACCGTGGGCGCGTTGCCACCTGGTGACTACTCGATCGACATCCCGCCAGTGCTACTACCTAATCCATCCAGGCACGCCAATAATAATCCTCCGCTGACCCATACCGGCGTACTGGGTCTTTTCCCGAATCTGTCCCCTGCCAATAACGCATACCATATGGACGCAACGGTATGCAACAGCACACCCGCGATCGCAAATCGCTGGCAGCAGAACATCGATTACGTTGAGTACCGCGCGCACCCACAAGACCTGTTTGCCATGGGACCTAATGACGCTTTGACCTATAAATTCACGGTGCCCAACTTCGATCTGACAGGTGGAGTTTCTTTTCAGGATAACATTGCCTCAGGATCGCACCAGGCACCTGTTTTCATGACAGTCTCGAAAACGCCATGCGACTTTGACACCTCTAAAGTCTATTATCCCGGCAATCCCAATTTCAATGCCTGTTACTCCACAAACCTTGGAGCGGGCACTATGAACTGGACCAACACCACCCCTGGCTTTTTCGACTGCAAACTGAACAAGGGTGAAACGTACTATGTAAACCTTCGATTCCAGGATGCCACGCGAGTCGTGGACGGCGGTAGCCCGACAACGACTTCCTGTACTTTCTCGAATTGCGGCGGCATGATCTTGATCCAGTAGTACATACCATCTGTCGGCTTGCCGCCTCCAGGCAGGTCGACAGCATTTTTTTCAATATTTGAATCTCGCATGAAACCAAAATTAAAACTAATATTTGCCGTCGCGCTCGCCGTCGGTATAGCGACTCTCACATTTGCAGCTACGCCACCAGCAGAAGTACAACTCAAGCCGGAAACCGTTCTCGTCTCCAATTCACTCGTCACGGTTACCTACGAGGATCTGCTCGCCGAACTGGAGCGTCTGCCGCAGGAAAATCACCTTGAAATTCTCCTCAACCCAAAACGCTTTGGCGCGACCCTGGAGAACCTCATGATCAACAAAACCATGGCGACCGAGGCGCGGAAATCGGGCTTACAGAATCAGGCGAGAGCCATGGCTGAAATTCGCAACAGTACCGAGAGGGTGCTGGCCAAGTATCGGCGCGAAGAATTGCTCGCCAACGCGCCCAAGGTTGATCTGGTGCCGCTTGCGCGTGAACTTTTCCTGACGCGATTGAAAGACCTGGAGAGACCGGCTCAGTACACGAGCTGGCACACCTTGATCAAGATGGCGGATCGCACAGCAGAAGCCGCAATGGAGCGTGCCAAACTCGTGAAGGCAAAGATTGATGCGGGAGGACAGCTTGATGCGGTTGCCAGACAATATTCTGACGACGCCTCCGTTGAAATAAATGGCGGCATGATCGATGCCACACCGCTGTCCAAACTGGATACCAATTTTGGAAGCGCACTCGAAAAACTGAAGGTGAACGAGTCCACCATCGTTAAAACGGACTATGGCATTCATGTGGTGCGCCTCATCAAAATGGTGCCCCGCATGCGTCCCGCGTTTGACGAAGTGAAACCAGCGATGCTCGAAGAGGCAGAGTTAGCCTATAAACAACGCATCGAGCAGGAATACTTGACAACGATCCGCGGCGATAAAACGCTGGAGTATCACAAGGCGGAAATCGATGCGGTACGACCGAAGCTGCCGAATCTTCCCGAGATTCCGCCGCCTGCGCAAGCCAAGTAGCTTGATCGTTCAGAACGCGCAACCATTGCTGCTGCTCGCCCGCTTCACTGAGCGGGAAATCCTCTCGCGCTTTGCGGGCAGCGCCTTCGGCCTGATCTGGGCACTGGCCAATCCGCTACTGCTGCTGGCAATTTATACGTTTGTGTTCGGCCATCTGTTCCAGCAGCGCATGGGTGATTTGTCTGCCGACAGTTACATCGTGTTCCTGGCGATAGCGTTGTGGCCGTGGATGATGTTTGCCGACGGCGTAATGCGCGCCATGCAGAGCGTGCAATCGAATGCGCCACTGGTAAAAAAAGTCGCCTTCCCGCATCTGCTGCTGGTGTTGGCGGCTGTCAATAGCGTGTTTCTGGTGCACCTGGCAGGCTACATCGCCATCCTTGCCATCCTCGCGTTCACCGGCTCCACGTTGCATGTTGCAGGGCTGCCAAATGCGCTGCTTGCGATTGCAACGCTATATCTGCTGGCCATCGGCGTCGGTGCCTTCCTCGCCGCCTTGCAGACGCTCCTGCGCGATGTGGAGCAGGTGGTCATGCCCGCGCTGATGATGCTGCAGTTTTTGACACCTGTGCTCTATCCGGTGACGGCCATTCCGGTAGCGTATCGGCATTGGTTCGCGTGGAACCCGTTCACGCCGGTATTGCAGCGGCTGCGGGACGGATTTTTGCTTGGCACAACCCCGCAGTTTGGGGATTTGTCGATGCTGTTCGTAGGAATCGTGGTCGCAACCATCGGCACCGTTTTTTTTGATCGACTGTCGCCTTACTTTGAGGATTTTCTTTAGCAGCCTCGACGGCAAGATCGCCCGTGGACAGTGTTGATTCTGCTAAGCGCCATCCGGCGGCCACCCCCACCCCTCAAGCGCAAGGCCATAGTGCGTGGATCGTCCTGCACCGCGTCGCACCATGAGACCATTATCATGAAAAGGGCCGTTGTTGATTAGTATTTTTCGATCCCATATTTCGCGCAAGAATGGGATGAATTCCTCCAATGGTGGCAAATCCGGCTGAGTAACGTAGAGTTTTTTCATATTTTCATTTTACCGGATGGATGGGTTCTGCCGCATTAAGCGGGTGCTGGTGTGCGGCCTAACCGGAGCCTGCGACAAATCGAAGTGATAGCCTGGCGCGGGGCGTGGGTCGATCACTTATTCGATTTCTATAACATTAATTTAATAATTGCGCCGTCATTCCCGCGTAGACGTGAATCTAATTTTCATCGCGCAGACTTGGATTCCTGCCTACGCGGGAATGACGGTAAATTACTGCTGTAATGATTTGGAATTGGTATTAGTTGCCCGTTCGTATTATCATCTGCCGGTACGCTCAAATACCCCCTGCGAAGCCGGTGGACTGATTTGTTAGTGCCTAAATGGCATCTTCAAAAACACTGGCTGCCATACGGCAAATAGGCTGAGGCAGGTTCAAACTTCATTTCTGTTGCATAGATCACTTCGTCGTCACATTGTCATCAACCCAACCACTGTTTCAAACGCTCCCTCGGCTTCGGCATAGGACAAATTTTTTGGAGTCCCCTGAGAAAGCCGGGGGATTACTGAGGGAATTAGAATTCAAGATCACCATTTTCCCCTCTCGTATGCAGACGTATTTTTAGAGCTACAAACTAATTCGAAAAAGCGATGCTCTCTTAGCAAGGATGTGAATGTGAAGCCCGGAAGAAATGATCCATGCCCTTGCGGTAGTGGAAAAAAATACAAAAAATGTTGTGGCGCAAACATGCTTTCGGTGTCTCAAAACGTTCGGCAGCAAACAGCACCGGCATCAGCCGGGCATGTCGCGAGGCCCGCAGCACCGACACCCGATGAAACAACCCGAATGATTGCTCTGTTCAACGCCGGACGCTACGTGGAATTGGAGCAACAGGCGAAGTTACTGATTGCGCAATATCCGGATTCAGGGTTTGCCTGGAAGGTATTGGGTGCCACCCTTCAGGTACAGGGCAAAGAAGCAATTCCGGCGTTGCGACAGACCGCTAAACTTTTACCAAATTATGCTGCGGGGCACAACAACCTTGGAGCCGCTTTGCAAAGGATAGGGCAATTCGCTGAAGCGGAGGCGAGTTGCCGTCAGGCGCTGGCAATCAATCCAGATTTCGCCGAAGCACACAACAATCTGGGCAATGTCTTGCTAGCGCTCGGGCAACTCGATGAGGCCGTCGTTAGTTATCGGGAAGCGCTGAAAATAAAACCTGATTACGCAGACGCACACAGCAACCTTGGCGCTGCCTTGTTGGCGCTTGGACAAATCGATGAAGCTGTAGTGAGCTATCGTCGGGCGCTAGCAATCGAACCTAAAGACGTGGAGACGCATAGCAATCTGGGCAATGCCTTGCAGTCGCTTGGCCAATTTGACGATGCCGTGACAAGCTATCGCTGTGCCTTGACAATCAATCCCGATTACGCGGAGTTGCACAATAAACTGGGCAATACCTTGCAGTCGCTTGGACAAATCGACGAAGCTGTAGTGAGCTATCGGCAAGCGCTGACAATCAAACCTGATTACGCAGAGGCGCACAACAACCTCGGCAGTGCCCTAAGAAGTCTCGGACAACTCGATGGTGCCATGGCGAGCTGTTATCGTGCACTGCAAATAAAGCCAGACTACGCTGAAGCGTACTGCAACTTGGGAACTACCCAGGAAACATTCGGACAACTCAGCGATGCCTCAACGAGCTTCCGTCGGGCACTAGAGATAAGGCCTGAATTTGCCTTGGCGTACTGCAATTTGGGTGTTTGCATGCAAAGGTTGGAAAGGCCACATGAAGCGGTGGCAAACTTACGCCGGGCGCTTGAAATAATGCCTGATTACGCCGAAGCACACAACAACCTCGGCATCGCTTTGCTCGGGCTCGGACAAATCGATGATGCAGTGGCGAGTTATCGCCGGGCGCTGGCGATCAAACCCGATTTCGCCGCCGCACACAACAATCTGGGCAATGTCTTGCAAGCGCTCGGGCAACTCGATGAGGCCGTCGCCAGCTATCGGCGGGCGCTGGCATTCAAACCTGATTTCGCTGAGGCATACAGTAATCTACTTTTTTGTCTCAGTCACTTTGAAGCAATCGATGCGCCGATATTGTTTGCCGAGCACTGCCGTTTTGGCGAGCAGTTTGAAGCACCCCTGCGCGCGAGTTGGCCACCTCACGCCAATTCACGCGAACCAGAACGCCGGTTACAGGTGGGTTTTGTCTCAGCCGACTTGCGCAACCATGCCATTGCGACCTTTATCGAACCGGTGCTGGCCCATCTATCACGTTACCCACAATTGTCACTGCACGCCTATTACAATTATGCAATTGAAGATGCCACTACCCATCACCTGCGCGGGTATTTTGCCCACTGGCATCGGATAGTTGGCCTGTCGGATAGTGCCCTCGCGCAAAAAATCAGTGCCGATGGTATCGATATCCTGATCGACCTTTCCAGCCACACGGCCCACCAGCGACTGCTCAGTTTTGCCCATAAACCTGCGCCAGTGCAAGCTAGCTGGATGGGCTATCCGGGCACTACCGGTTTGCGCGCCATGGATTACTATCTGACTGACAAATTCTTTTTGCCGCATGCGCAATTCGCCAGCCAATTCACCGAAAAATTCGTGTATCTGCCGGCCAGCGCACCATTTATGCCCTCCAACGAGGCCCCCGCCGTAAATGCTCTGCCAGCCCTAGGTAACGGCTATATCACCTTTGGTAGCTTCAACCGCTTGAACAAAATCAGCCGATCCGTCATTGCACTGTGGTCGCAACTGTTGCGGGCATCTCCTCAAGCGATCTTGTTGATGGGCGGCCTGCCTGGGAACAGCAAATACAGCACGTTGCTTGAATGGTTTGCAGAGGAAGGTATCACACAGGATCGTCTGCGATTCCATGGGCGCAGCGACATGAAGACCTATCTGGCCTTGCATCATCAAGTCGACATTTGTCTCGACACCTTCCCCTACAACGGTGGCACCACCACCCTGCACGCCCTCTGGATGGGTGTGCCAACCCTCACTCTGACAGGCAGCACCGGAGCGGGTCGGACTGGTGCGGCAATCCTCGGTCGCGTCGGATTAGGAGCATTCATTGCCCACACTGCGGAGGCGTTCGTGGAGACTGGCCAGTCCTGTGTGGGCAACCTTGCGGCGTTGTCCGCTATCCGGTCAGGCTTGCGAGAGCGCCTCGCCACATCCGCGATAGGCCGACCGGCGTTGATTGCCGATGGTCTGGAACGCGCGTTCCGGATCATGTGGCAACGATGGTGTGAGGGGCTGCCACCGCTTGTTATAGACGTGAGTGACCATGAAATGAATCTTAACGCGCATCCGATCGCAAACGAACAACCAGCAGAAGCGCGGCAATGAGGAAGGTGAATGTGAAGCCGGGAAGACACGAAGTTCTATCGCAATAGTGGCAGGAGGTACAGCGAAGCTGTCAGGACAGCTGAGGATCAAAATGCATGCGAGTAGAACCGTGCGGAGCGGACGTTTGGGTTTTGGTGCAGCAGAGCTGCCCCTTTTTGATCATGTGCATCGTCTCGATGCCGACGATAAAGGCGCGCGCGAAAAGAGTCTTATGGAAGCCTCGAACGTTGTTTGCTCGCATATAATTCTCACCTCAACCATCACGCGCGCGCATTCGTTTGTCAGTCGCCAAACCGCACAATCCCAATTTCCGTGGCCGCCCCCGTCTCCGAAACTCTTGTCCGCCTCGATCATATCGGCAAGGACTATCCCATCATTCGCACCGGAGCGGGGCGGCTGCAAACCGTTTTTGAATTGCTCACCGGACGTGCGGTGCACGAGTACTATCGCGCCGTTGAAGACATCAGCCTCACCATACGCCGCGGCGAATCGTGGGGAATCATCGGCGAAAATGGCGCCGGCAAATCGACGCTGCTGAAAATTATCGCCGGCGTGGTGAAGGCATCGCGTGGCACGATTGCGGTTCATGGGCGGATCAGCGCGCTGCTGGAATTGGGCACCGGATTTCATCCCGAATACAGCGGGCGCGACAATATTTTTCTCGCCTCGGCCCTGATGGGATGGACGCGTGCCGAGACGCATGCGCAGCTTGCTGCCATCCTGGCATTCGCTGATATCGGCACGCATATCGATCAGCCCGTAAAGACCTATTCATCGGGCATGGTGGTGCGATTGGGCTTCGCCGTTGCCACTGCGTTGTCACCGGATTTACTGGTGAC
>JANYHZ010000001.1 GCA_025362135.1 Betaproteobacteria bacterium
CAATTCCGGTCTCTTTAGCGACGGTGCCGCGCTGGCCGGATTGACGCGCTTTTATGCCGAGGCTGCGGTGGCCTCCGGCGTTCAATTCGACATGCTGTTTGGCCCGGCATACAAGGGCATCACGCTCGCGGCGGGTATGGCAATTGCGCTTTCCGGCATGGGCCGCAGTGTACCCTTTGCCTATAATCGCAAGGAGGCCAAGGACCACGGCGAAGGCGGCCTGATCGTCGGTGCGCCGTTAAAGGGGCGGGTGCTGATCATAGACGACGTCATCTCGGACGGCGCGTCGAAGCGCGAATCCGTGGAACTGATTCGCGCGGCAGGCGCCACCCCGTCAGGCGTGCTGATCGCACTTGATCGCCAGGAAGTAGGTGCACGGGCAGGCAGTACGACTTCGGCCGCGCAGGAATTCAAACAAAACGCTGGTGTACCCGTAATCGCAGTGGCAACGCTCGGCGATATTGTCAACTATCTCCGGCAGCAAACCGGGGAACACGATAAACTCGAAAAAATCGAAAAATACCGACAGCTATACGGTGCGACCCTATGAACCTCATTCGCAATAACTGTACGTTTAATCTTGCCATTCTTGCCTTGGCGCTGATCACGGCCGATTCTGCGCACGCGCTGTTCAAGTGCGTGGACGAAAAAGGTGTGACCCATTACGGCGACACCATGCCGCCGCAGTGCGCAAAAAAACCGTTGGTCGAAATGAGCACGCAGGGCAGCGTCGTGCGGAGGATCGATGCGCCGCTCACGCCGGAGCAGCTCAAAACGATTGACGACGACAGAGTTCGCAACAAGGCAAAAACTGATCTGATGGCCGTACAAAAATTGCGTGATAACGCCTTGGTTTCCACTTATGGGGCGGAACGTGAATTTGACGTGGCGCGGGACAAAGATATTGCGAATCTCGACTCGCGCCAAAAAGTCCTCACAGCCCGAATTGCCGACGTTGAGCTGCACCTCGCGAAGTTGAACAATGATATGGAGTTCTACCAGGCGGGCAAAAGCAAAACGTCGAAGACCAAAGAAGCGCCGCCACAGTTGGTTCAGGACCAGAAGCGCGCGGCGCACGATGCAGCAACCATCCGTGCCGAAATTGAAAAACTCGATAAGGACAAGGAAGAAATTCGCACGCGCTACGACGGTGAGAAAGCGCGCTGGAAGCGGTTGAAGGAGGGCATGCCGGCAGGAACACTGCTTGATGATGTGGGCAAAGTTGCGGCAGCGCCTGAACTGCGCAGCCAAATCGTCGGGCAATCACAGGTGGTTCCTGGCCGCCCACGCGGGATTGCTACCTGCGAAGGGAAGGTTTACGAATGCACGCTGTCCATCATTTACATGTGCCGTGGCCCCAATGTGGGCGGTCAGGGTGTCAATCAGCTGGCTGTCAAGTGCATGGAAGACAAACGCTGACGACCAATCCCGGCGCACGCGAGCTTCAAACGCGCTGTCATGGCGCGTTTTTAATTCAGGAAATCCATGTACATACCAGAGCATTTCAATGAACCCGACCATGCACGCATACTCGCGCTGATACGGAATTTCGGCTTCGCGACGTTGATCTCGACGTCATCAGTAGGAGTGCAGGTGACACACGCACCGGTGCAGGTAAACGACCAGCGGCGTGTGCTGATCGGCCATCTGGCGCGTGCCAATCCCCACTCTGCCGACCTGCAGGATGGCGCATCCCTGCTGGCGATTTTCCACGGGCCGCACAGCTATATTTCACCCACCTGGTATGTCGACGAAAATTCCCGCGTGCCTAATGTGCCGACCTGGAATTACGCCGCCATACATGTCACCGGCACCGTCACGCGCATCGACGACGACCTTGCAAAGTGGAAGATCGTCACAGACCTCGCGGCGCAGTACGAAGCCGGCTCGGCCGCGCCCTGGGACCCGCGCAACCTGGACGCGCATGCAAGCAAACTTGGCGCGATTGTCGGCTTTGAAATTGCGATTTTAAGGATCGAGGCGAAGCTGAAACTCTCGCAGAACCGGTCGGTACAGGATCAGGAACAGGTAATCGCCAAATTGGCGGCGAGTGAGTCGTCGGAGATGCGCGCGACGGGTGCGATGATGCGGGAAAATCTGGCAGGAAAGTAGTGTTCTATGGCGACAGTTTTCTCTTGAGAATTTCAGTTACCTGCGCCGGATTCGCCGCTTTATTGCTCGCCTTCATCACCTGACCAAATAGTGCGTTGAGCGCTTTCTCTTTTCCGGCTTTGTATTCTTCGACGGATTTTTGATTGGCTGCGATCACGTCATCGACCATTTTTTCGATGGCGGTGGAATCAGACATCTGTTTCAGTCCGCGCTCTTTGATAATGCTATCGACGTTATGTTCCCCAGCCACCATATAGGCGAAAATTTCCTTGGCACCGTTTTGACTGACACTGCCGTCCACTATTCGCGCCACCAAAACTGCTAGCGACTCTGCTGGGACATCGACAATCTTTCCTCCGGATCGATTGAGCATCGTTCCGATTTCCTTCATCGCCCAAACTGCGCCCTGGACAGAATTGTCGGTTTTGCCTTCCACCATCGGCATGTAGTGGTGCCAAAAAAGATCAAAGTGCATCGCCCTCTCGCGATCTGAAACTAGAATTTCTGCCATTTCCGGATCAAACCGATATTCCTCAATAAATTTTTTCTTCAGTATCGCGGGTGACACAGGCATGTCGAGCTTGATCTCCTCAATCCAAGCCTGCGAAATCTCCAATGGCAGCAAATCCGGATCCGGAAAATAGCGATAGTCCATCGCATCTTCCTTCGAACGCATGGAGCGGGTTTCATCGCGATCCGAGTCGTAGAGGCGAGTCTCCTGCACGACTTTGCCACCATCTTCGATCAATTCAATCTGTCGGTGGATTTCAAACTGAATCGCCCGCTCCAGAAAACGAAACGAATTCACATTTTTTATTTCTGCACGGGTACCGAGATTGGGATCACCCTTGCGTCGAACCGATACGTTTGCGTCGCAGCGAAATGATCCTTCCTGCATGTTGCCGTCGCAGATACCGATCCACGTGACAAGGCTGTGCAGCGCCTTCGCGTACGCAACCGCTTCTTCGGCCGATACCATGCAAGGCTCGGTGACAATTTCCAGCAACGGCGTGCCCGCGCGGTTCAAATCAATGCCCGACACACCGCTGGTTTCCAAGCCTTCGTGCAATGATTTTCCCGCATCTTCCTCGAGATGCGCACGTGTCAACTGAACCGTTTTCTCGACGCCGGCGACAATAATTTTTACTTCACCGCCAACCACCACCGGCAGCTCGTATTGGCTGATCTGGTAGCCCTTGGGAAGATCGGGGTAGAAGTAATTCTTGCG
>JANYHZ010000006.1 GCA_025362135.1 Betaproteobacteria bacterium
GTGAAGTTGAATCGAGTGCGTAGTGGCCACCGGCATCAACGCGGCTGTTGTAGCCGGATACGCGCTGGAACAGTCCCGTTACATCGCGCGTGCCGAGATCGATGTCTGCCGAGAGCCGGTTTGCATAGATGAAAAAGCTGCTGTTCCAGCTTGGCCGAAAGCCGAGTGCCGCAGTAAATGTTTTCGCATCAGCCTTGAGCGCGGTGTTGCCGGGCGTGATGTGCGTATCGATGAATTCCGCGAAATAGGCTACCGGTGTAGGGGTCAATAGGTAACCGTTGGCCGTCACCACCGGCTCGATCAGTTTCAAATCATCGCTGCGGTTGGCTCGCAGCGATACGGTGGCGAAGTTCCCCGGCGTTTCGGCGAGCGACTGGTAACGGTTCGAGGAACCGAACACGATCGGGTCGAGCAGGAATCCCTGCAACAATTCGGATCGCCGGTTGAAGTCACCCGCATAGCGATCTGCCAGGAACAGATGGCTTCCCGCCCACAACGGCAGATAGGATTCCTGCGCGATATGGCGCGCCCAGTTTTCCATGCCGAAGAAGGACATCGCATTGCCGAGATTGGCCGCGCCCGCCTGATTATTGGCGACCTGATTGAAGGATTTGAGATAAGGCATCAACTTAACCGCCTCGCGTGCTTCACGCACTGCTGCGGCTGGTTCGATGCCATCGACCTTGACGAGACTTGCCAGCAGGTGCGGCAGCGGGTCGTGCGCATCCAGCTCACTCACTTTTTCGAGTTCCTGCAGCGCGCGGTCTGCCCGTTCCATTCGGTAATAGGCCACCGCCAGGTAAAGATGCGCGCGCGCATATCGGGGCTCTATCAGGCCCGCGCGCAACAGCGTGTTGACTGCTTCCTCGTTGTTGCCCTGTTTTAGTTCGAGGACACCTTTGCCCGTGAGCATCACGACGTTATCGGGTTGGAGTGCGAGTGCCTTTTGAAAGGCCGCCGATGCGCGCGCGTAGTCGCCAGCGCTCGTTTTCAGGGTTGCCAGTTCGCCCCAGGCCGTTGCCGATTTTGCATCCAGTTGCGTGGCTTTTTCGAGATACGTGGTGGCAATGCCAATATTGTCGCGCTCGGCTTCGATCACACCCAAACCCAGCCACGGGCGCGCATCGCCCGGTGCGATCTGTGATGCCTTCGTGTACGCATCCATGGCCTCAAACGCATTGCCATCAAATCGCGCGATGTCGCCGCGCGCCAACAACGCATCAACCGACTGCGGGTTCCGGCGCAGCGCTTCGTCGACATGGCGACGAGCGCCCTCTGTGTCGTCCAGTTGTAACGACAACTGCGCCAGCGCTACAAAAATCCGCTCATCGGCAGGAAACTTCACACCAGCGTCTACCAGGGTTTGTTTTGCCTGCGCGAGTTCGCCGTTGTACGCCTGAAAATCAGCCAGCAACAAACGTGCGGATGCCGAATCGGTTTGAACATTCGCGACAGCGTTGCGCAGGCGCGCGAATGCTGGCTCGAGCTGCTGGCTATCGATCAGAGTCGCAATCTCGGCATACTCCTGCCGGGCTTCAGTTGACGCATTCGGCTCGCGATATCGTTGCGCATCGATTGTCCGCGACGACACCCATTGAATGCGTTCGCGTGGATTGATGATCTGGACTTTCACCGGCGCGCGCCCCTGTTCGGCACTCGCCTGTTCGTTCTTGCCGACCAGCACGCGCCCCTGGTCGTTGGAGAATTCGGCTTCACCGCTGAACACCGTCAACGTGGACCGTCCGTCCGGATCAACGACGATTTCCCAATCGGTGCCGCGAATCGAGGCCAGCGCAGAAGGCGTTTGCATGATCAACCCGCCAGGGGACGTTTTCGACTGCATCCAGCTTCGCCCCGCGTTGAGATTCAAAATGGTTTTCTGATCTTTCCCCTGGCTCACCTCCTTGATTTGCAGCACGCTGTTCTGCGCCAGGCGAATTTGCGTGCGGTCCGGAAACAGCAACGCCATCTTCGACGAGTCACCAGTTCGCACAAGATTGGACGGGAACACCTTTTGATTTACCTTGGCCACCCGCCAGTCGAGTTGCTGCGTCTCGCGATATTCGCCTTTTCCTTCGAGGCTGACAATCTCAGCGGCGGGAGGTGGGGCGGCGAAGAGTGACGCGGGAAGTGCGCACAGCATGGCGACAAACGCATGTAAGACGATGTGTTGAAAATGAGCGGGAACTTTGCAGTTCATGGTGTCCATTCCAGAAGGATAGGCTTAAAACCGATGCCGCGTAATTGCCACCTGCCTGCCGGTAGGCAACGTAAGGATCGCACTGGCCGCGTCGTTAAACTGGATAGTGACCGGCCCAACATTACTGTTGATGATCACCGGCACCTTGTACGGCCCCGTCAACGTCTGCCCGTTGGCAATCTGCAACCAACTGCTGGTAAAGGTCTGCGGTGTCGTCATCGCCTTCTGTGCGGTATACCAAACCGGTCTGCCATCGGCTTCATACATATAGCCGGCAATGAACGCGAAGTTGTTCTTGAACTCCATAAAGAAACCACGCCCGCTCTCGGCCTCATTCCACCACCAGCCGTTCTCCGGCACAAAGGCAGGTGTAAT
>JANYHZ010000135.1 GCA_025362135.1 Betaproteobacteria bacterium
GAAGCTGCAAGACAAGTTCAAGAGGCGAAAAAACGTCTCTTCCAATCCTTCAACCGTAGATCCAAAGTCGCCGCCTGAGAAGTAAGGGCTTCAGACGCATCTTACGATTGGAAAATACTACTCACGACTGAATCCGACGGAGTACGAGTGTTCCGCAGTTGCCCTGAACGGGTGCACATGCGCTGCCAGTAAATTTTCCCAGTGAGTGTGCGGTGAAATATAATGCCTCGTACTCAAATTTTGTGCTTGTTATCCCGTCCCCCACTGGTACCGTTCGCCTAGCCTACATGCCACTATCGGTCAAATCTGATCTCCGACAAGTCTGGACGTGCTGCGTATTTGCGGTCGGGATATTTATTAACTTTTTTCATCCCCCTGTGTTTGCACAGACAGTGAGCGCAAGCTCACCAACGGCGAACTTCACGGTCGGCGGCACTGCACCGCTGCCGTTGACGGTTGCCGATTCGCCATTCGGCCTTTCGGAGGGACTGGTGCGGGAGTTACGCAACGGCGGATATGTGCTCTATCTGCGGCATGGCGCGCTATTGCCGACGACGTTCGACAAAGTGGCAGCGGGAGAATGGTGGAAGGACTGTCAGAACACAAAACGCATCGGACCGGAAGTGCAGGCGCAAATGCGCGCCATTGGCGAGGCGCTGTCGCGCCAGCGAATTGCCGTTCAAGAGGTGCTGACCAGTGAATTTTGTCGCGCCCACGACACAGCGATTCTGCTTGGTGTCGCAGTACCGCAGCGAAATGCGGCACTGAACGACGTAACCGCGCTCGGCAACCAAGCGCAATTGCCTGTTTTGTTGACTGATTACACTGCGGGAATCCTGCGACTGCTCGCCAAACCCACGCAACCAAAAACCAATCGTGTGCTCGTGGGCCATGCTGTTGCCTCCTTGGGTATTCATCCTGCATTGTCTACACTGGCGGAGGGACACACAGCCATTTTCAAGGTGGAACCCGGAGATCGCTTCCACTACATCACCACGCTTTCCCCCGGTCAGTGGCAGTCTATTGGCAAACAGACAGTTGCCGAAGGCGTGACCGTCATTCAGTCTCAACCTCCGCAAGTCATCGCTGCAGTGCAACCGGCACCAAATATTGCGCTTATCGACGCGGCGAAGGAACTGAAAGGTGCGACTCTCTTGCAGGCGCTACGCAAGGGTGGGTACAACCTGTACATGCGTCATGCGGTTTCGAACATAGGGCAAGACGGCAACCTGATTCAAACGCCGCAGTGGTGGGACAACTGTGCGCTACAACGCAATATTGCCGACGCAGGACGTGAACAGGCGAGAAAGGTCGGCGACGCCATGTTGGGCCTGAAAATACCAATTAGCCAATTGCTGACTGCGCAGTTCTGCCGCACCCGTGATACCGGACACGCCATGGGTCTGGGGCCAATCGAAATCACAGAAGACTTGAACCATCAAATCGGCCAACGCATTGGATTCGACGTAAATGCGGCGCGGGTCAGGCAACTGGCTGAAGCGCCTGCAAAAGGCACCAATCGCATACTTGTCTCGCACACCCACGGCAGCCCTAAACCCGAAGAGCGGATCATGAGCACACTCCAGGAAGCGGAAATTGTTGTCTACCAACCGGATAACAAAGGTGGCAGCGAGCCGGTTGCACGTATTTCTCTTGCCGACTGGGACAACCTCATCAAGGCAGAAACAAAACCGTAGCCACAGCACCGTTGTTTGTCATTTGCGACGCGGCAATCTCACCACTTTGACCATTTTGTCATGCACCTGCATGATCTCGATGGCAACGTCTGCAATTTTCACGACGACACCCGGCTCGGGAATATCCTCAAGTTGCTCCAGCAACAAACCGTTGATGGTCTTCGGCCCTTCCAGGGGAAAGTGGTAACCAAGCTTTCGATTGAGCACCCGAAGCGGACATGAACCCTCGACCATCACGCTGCCGTCGTCCTGTTTGCGATAGAGCCCGGTATTCATCGGCGATTGGCTGGTGAACTCGCCGACAATCTCTTCGAGGATGTCCTGCAAGGTCACGAGGCCCTGGACTTCACCGTATTCGTCGACGATGAGCGCCATATGCCGCTGGTTTTCCTGAAATTGCGTGAGCTGCGGGAGAAGTCCCGTGCCCTCGGGTACAAAGTAGGGCTCACGGCAAATTTCCCTCAGTGTATCCACCGATAAAGGTTCTTTGCGCGACGCATTCAGAACCTTGCGCACGTGCACCACACCCACCACTTTGGAGAGATCGTCGTCGTACACAATCAGCCGCGTGTGATGCGCAGTTGCCAGGGTATTTCGAATGTCCTCGATGCTGTCTTGCAGGTCTACGCCTTCGATCAAGGCGCGCGGCGTCATGGTGTCGTCCACCGTCATGTGCTCCAGATCGAACAGGTTTGCCATGATGTGCTGGTGTTTTTTCGGGATAAACTGCCCGCCCTCCAACACCAGCGTGCGCAGTTCCTCCATTGATAATTGCGGCGTACCCTCCACAACCGGCTTGATCCCGAGCAATTTAAGGATCCCCCTC
>JANYHZ010000095.1 GCA_025362135.1 Betaproteobacteria bacterium
CGGACGCGATACGCGTCACACCCGCGCAGGGCGGCAGCTTATCGAGCAAAGCCGCGCCAGTTATGAGTTTGCGTTTGCTCAATCAAACAACAAGTAAATGATCGGATCCATTCCACTTGCCTTCACCGGTGTCACCATCACCGTCGCCGATGCGACACTACTGCCGATCGCGTTATTCGCGCGAACCGAGCAGGTATAGGTCGTGGTGTTCGTCAGCCCGGTGATCACAATCGGCGAAGCCGTGTTGGTGCCACTGCCATTTGGCGTGCAGGTTGCGGTGTAGCTGGTGATGGCGCTGCCACCATTGAAGGCTGGCGCTGTAAAGCTGATATTAGCCACCGTGTTGCCAGCAGAGGCGGTGCCGATGGTTGGCGCATCGGGTACGGTCGCTGGCGTCACGCTGTTGGAGGCGCTGGAGGCCACACTGCTGCCTGCGGCATTGTTGGCCTTGACGGTACAGGTATAGGCGGTGCCGTTGGTCAGGCCGGTGACGACGACGGGAGAGGTACCGTTGCTGGCGCTGATGCCACCACAGGTCGCGGTGTAGTTGATGATGGTCGAGCCACCGTTGGACACCGGTGCGGTGAACGTCACGCTGATCTGGGCATTACCGGCGGTCGCCGTGCCGATAGTCGGTGCACCGGGAACCGAGATTGGTGTTGCACTGTTGGAAGCTGACGATGCCGCACTGCTGCCCGCTGCATTGTTGGCCTTGACGGTGCAGGTGTAAGCGGTGCCGTTGGTCAACCCGGTGACGACCACGGGCGAGCCACCGTTGCTGGTGCTGATGCCACCGCAGGTCGCGGTGTAGTCGATGATGGCGGAGCCACCGTTGGACATTGGCGCAGTAAACGTTACGCTGATCTGGGCATTACCGGCGGTCGCGGTTCCGATGGTTGGCGCGCCGGGAACCGTGATTGGTATTGCACTGTTGGAGGCTGACGATGCCGCACTGCTGCCCGCTGCATTGTTGGCCTTGACGGTGCAGGTGTAAGCGGTGCCGTTGGTCAGCCCGGTGACGACCACAGGCGAGAGCGGATTGCTGGCGCTGATGCCACCACAGGTCGCGGTGTAGTCGATGATGGCGGAATTGCCGTTGGACACCGGTGTGGTAAAGGTCACGCTGATCTGGGCATTGCCAGCCGTTGCAGTGCCGATAGTGGGCGCGCCGGGAACGGTGATGATGGTAAAGGTGATGGATACGGCGCTGGTTTGCCCGGTCAGCACGCCGCCCGAACAATTGAACGCATTGAGCGTGCGCGTGGTGGTACCGGCGGTCGTGGGGTTGCCGGAAATGACGCCGGTAGAGGCGTTGAGCGTGAGCCCCCCCGGCAGACTGCCGCCGGTGATGGTGTAGCTGTTGACACTGCCACCGGAGGAGGTTGGGGTGTAGCTGAAGAGGCTGCCGACGGTGCCGCTCGCCGTGCCTGGGCTGGCCGTGATATTGGGTGCACCGGGATTGCCGATCGTTAACGAGACAGTACGCGTATTCGAGGTGCCGCCGGTGGTGCGATAGGCTTCATAGGTAAAGCTGTCGGAGCCGCACTGACCGCTGCTGGGCGTATAGCTCATCGTGGTCGACCCAAGCGTGAAGCTCGTGGTGCCGCGCGCGGGTGCGGAAACCTGGCGCAGACCAACGTAATCCCCGTTGCCCGTGTTTAAGCTCACGTTCGGAATGCCGATGGACTTGATGGTCTCAAACGTGACGCTCTGCGCAGCGAGATCGGTAAACAGCGACGCCAGATACGCGGCGATATCGTTGTATTGCGTACCGGTCGAATCGGCCTGGCCACCCATGCCCTGCGTGTTGGCATATGCAATGTGCCCTCCGGCGTTGCTGGCATTGGCCTTCGTCGGGCCGGTCGCGACGTGACAACCGGAACAGCCCTTGCTCGTCCAGAGTGAGGTACCGGTCGACACGGTCCCCGTGGTTGTCTGCGCCGCAACCGGCGCTGTCAAGAGCAATACGCACAATGAGAAAGTCGCGAAGATGGCGCGCGTTGAAAGCCGCCCGATATTGGTGAAAGCGTTCATGAGTTACCCCGCGTTGGTTGGCATTGCGTGAAATACCGGTGCGGCAGCGTCAGTGCTGCTCGCGTGTGGTTCGGGCTGCGTCGGTTGGCCAGGGTCGCCAGGCATCCGGTGCGGTCGCGTTGGGTGCGTGTGGCCAATAGCGGGTGCATTGCGTCGAGCCGCATCGAAAAAACACCTTGACGTATCGAAATTGCTCGCACGTAAACAAGGGAATCGCGTTCGTCTATTCGTTTTCATGCCGCCCTCGTTCGCGGGAAGAATGATTGCGATGTACCGCACGCAACCATTACAGCAAGAGCAAAGTTCGCAAGCGAACTTTCACATCTCAATACTATTGCGAAATCAGTATATCAATGATTAAAACGCACTGCAGTGGGTAAACATCCACCGCGTCCATGGTTGCCACGTTTCCGCTGGCGGCAGCCGCAACAAACTTAAACACCATAAAGGGCGCGGCGTTCCAGACATAAAGTGTCTGAAAACCGCGCCAGTGCTTGAGTTTTGTGTTCTTACGGTGGCAGCGTCAACCCCGAACGCGCCTTGACCATCGAAATGTCGGAAGCGCTGATGCTCCCGGAAGCGTTCAGATCGAATATGAAATTAGTCGCATCGGTGGTTTGCCCTGAGCGTGCCTTGACGCGGCTGATGGCGCTTGAATTGACGACGCGGTTGCCGATGACGTCACCAATCAGGAAGCCCATCGAGGCCGCAAATGGCGTGGTGGACCCGTTCACACTCGTCAACGTCACCTTCACGCGTTTGTTGTCCGCGATGTTGCCAAGCGTCACCACGACATCGTTCCCCGAAGCCACGGATGATGCTGTGCCCGCCGCGATGTTGGCCGAGTCGGTCACGCTCACACTGCCTACCGCTGTAATTGGAATGTTGAATCGGAATAGCAGCGTATGGCCAGCGACGTTTGTCCTCGGCTCGGTGGAGACCAAACCACCAATGAGGACGGTGTGATCAATGATGACATCGAAGCTCCCCGCCGCGCCGTGCGATTTTCTGGAAACTACGCTCGCGAGGGCCAATGGCGGTAACGTCACTACCGGCGTGACCGACACACTCGCCGACGCCAGACCTTCGCCCGCAGTGTTGGTGGCAGTGACGCTACATGTATAGGTCGTGCCGTTGATCAGGCCCGGCACGGTAATCGGTGACGATGCCCCGGTGGCGCTGATTAATCCTGGTGAGCACGTGGCTTTGTAGCTGGTAATCGGTGAGCCGCCATCGAATCCCGGCGGCGCAAAACTTACGCTTGCTTGCGTGTCACCAGCGATGGCCGTACCGATGATCGGCTCGTCGGGCGGGAAAATGATCGCGTTGAAATTCGCCGTGACCGTGCTGGTGGCATTTACCGTGATCGTGCACTGATTGCCGCTCACCGAACCGCAACCACTCCAGCCTGCAAAAGTGGAAGCGGCATTCGGTGCGGCCGTGAGGGTGACCAGCGTACCTGCGTTGAAGGCTTTCGCACAATCGCTGCCGCAATTGAAGCCCGTGCCGGTTACCGCGCCATTGCCCGTTCCCGGCTTGCTTACGGTGAGCAAAAAGCTGCCGGCGGAGACCGTAATCGTCACCGTCCGTTCGTCACCAATAAAGGCCCGCGTGGTATTTCTGCCCCGATAGGTAAATGAATCGGGGCCGACATAACCAGCGGTTGGCGTATAGGTCACGGTCGTGCCGGTGAATGCGGACAACGTGCCATGTAGCGGCATAACGACCGACTCGACACTTTCAAAGCCGTATTGGTGGAACGTAATGTGACTCGACACATCAATCGGTGTCGGGGTATTCATCGGCACCAGAGGCGTGAGGACGGGAACCTGATCTGCGATGTACGCGGCGAGGTCATTGAGCTCCGCGTTTGTCAGGCTCTGTACCGCCGGGTTCGCCATCATCTGCGGCACGATCGAACGCACGTTGCTGATCACCGTTCCTGTTGTTCCTGCACCATTGAGCTGGAGCCCTGAGGGCAGCGGCGTATGGCACATCGTGCAGATGGTGTTCCAGTTCGCGGGGCCTGTACTGGCCGTTGGCGTTACCGATACCGTTGCGGAAGCGCTGCCAGTGCCTGCAGAATTGGTTGCCGTGACTGAGCAGGCATACACACTGTTGTTGGTCAGTCCGCTCACGACAATGGGTGAAGTTGCGTTGGTGTTTGTCAATGCCCCGGGGTTGCAGGTAGCGTTGTAGCTCGTGATCGTGCCACCGCCAGTATCAAACGGCGCAAAAAAAGCAATCGATGCCTGGCCGTTGCCGGGTGCCGCAGTGCCGATAGTCGGCGCGCCCGGAAGTGCTGGGTTGATCGTGATGGCAACCGTACCAGTGGCTGCGTTAAAGTCGGCATCGGCCGCCTTGGTCGCCGTTACGATGCAACTGCCAACACCGGTACCTGTCAGGGTCTGGCCGCTGATTGCGCATTTGGCGGGATTGGTTGTCACCGCGTAAGTCACGGCACCCACACCAGAGCCGCCCGTCGTGCTGAGGGTGGTGGTGCCGAGATAAATCAGCGTTGTCGAAGCGGCGTTCACCGTCAAAGTCGCTTGCGCCCCCGGATTGACGGTGATGTTGACGGTGGCGGTTGCGGGCAGGTAATTCGTGTCCGCCGCTTTAGTGGCAGTTACAACGCAGGTGCCCAACGCGGCTCCAGTCAGAGTCGTGCCTGAAATTGTGCAGTTGCTGCTGTTGGAGGCAAAGCTCACTGCGCCTGCGCCGGACCCGCCGATGGTGCTCAGTGTCGTGGTGTTGAGAATACCGAGCGTGGTGGAGCCTGCGTTCGCCGTCAGTGTTGCCTGCGCGGCTTGATCGATCGTGATGCCGATGTTGCCCGATGCAGCCAAATAGTTGGCATCCGCCACCTTGGTCGCGGTGACGATGCAGCTACCCACCCCGGTCGCAGTCAATGTCGTTCCTGATATCGTACAGTTGCCGTTGCTGGATGCGTAACTCACAACACCAGATCCAGATCCGCCCGTGGTACTGAGCGTTGTCGTGCCAAGATAGGGTAACGTCGTCGATGCCGCACTGGCTGTCAAGGTCGCCTGCGCTGCCTGATTGATCGTGATGCTGACGGTGCCACTCGCAGCCAGATGATTGGTGTCTGCGGCTTTGGTGGCTGTTACCACGCAGCTACCGCCGCCCGTCGCGGTCAATGTCGCGCCGGCGATCGTGCAGTTGCCGTTGCTCGACGCGTAAGACACCGCGCCCGTACCTGATCCGCCAATGGTACTTAGTGTTGTTGTGCCCAGATGAGTCAGGGTTGTCGATGCGGCATTGGCGATCAAGGGGGTCTGCGCCGCCTGGATGATTGTTATGGTGACGGTGCCGGTTGCGATCAGATAATTGGTATCGCCTGCTTTGGTGGCTGTCACGATGCAGCTACCGACCGTTGCAGCTGTCAATGTCGCGCCGGAAATCGTACAGTTGCCGTTGTTGGATGCATAGTTGACCGCACCCGTTCCAGACCCGCCACTCGTGCTGAGGGTGGCGGTACCGAGATAGGCGATGGTGGTCGACGTGGCATTGGTGGTTAAGGTCGCTTGTGCCGCCTGGTTGATTGTGATGGTGACGGTAGCGGTCGCCGAGCCATAGTTGGTATCGGCCGCTTTAGTTGCCGTTACCACGCAACTACCCACGTCGTTGCCGGTCAGCGTAGCGCCGACGATTGTGCAGTTTCCGTTGTTGGATATGAAGCTCACCGCACCCGTTCCCGAGCCGCCGGTGGTGCCGAGGTTGGTGGTGCCAAGATAAGTGATCGTAGTGGAAATGGCGTTTGCGATCAGGGTCGCCTGGACTGCCGGGATGATCGTGATCATCACCGTCGCAAATGCGGCCAGGTAATTGGCGTCGGCGGCTTGCGTCGCGGTGACGATGCAACTGCCTGCCCCGGTTGCGGTCAACGTCGCGCCGGAAATCGAACAATTGCCATTGTCAGATACATAGCTCACCGCGCCCGTCCCCGTACCGCCTGTGGTGCTGAGGGCAGTAGAGCCAAGATACGTCAACGTGGTCGAGGCGGCATTGGCCGTTAGCGCGGCCTGCGCGATTTGGTCAATGGTGATGTTCACAGTCGCGGTCGCGACCAGATAATTGGCGTCCGCCGCCTGGGTTGCAGTAACAATGCAACTGCCGCCACCCGTCGCCGTCACTGTTGTGCCGGAAATCGTGCAATTGCCATTGTCGGAGGCGAAACTTACTGCACCCGTTCCCGTACCGCCAATGGTGCTTAGCGTGGCGTTGCCAAGGTAAGGCAAAGTGGTTGAACTGGCATTCACAATCAGGGTGGCCTGCGGTGCCCGATTGATTGTGATGCTGACCGTGGCGCTCGCCACCAGATAATTGGTATCCGCAGCCTGGGTTGCGGTGATGATGCAACTGCCGACACTTGCTGCCGTCAATGTCGTGCCGGAAATCGTGCAGTTGCCGTTGTTGGACGCGTACGATACGGCCCCAGTCCCGGAGCCACCGGTGGTGCTGAGTGAGGTGGTGTCAAGATAGGTGAGCGTGGTCGACGCCGCATTCGCCGTCAATGTAGCCTGTGCTGCCTGATTGATCGTGATGGATACGGTAGCGGTGGTTGAGTTGTATTGACTGTCGGCTGCCTGCGTCGCCGTCACGACGCAGCTGCCTATGCCAATTGCCGTAAGTGTCACGCCTGAAATCATGCAGTTGCCAGGATTGGTCGTAACCGCGAACGTGACGGTGCCCGTGCCCGAGCCGCCTGTGGTGCTGAGTGTGGTTGTGCCGAGATAGGTGAGCGTGCCCGAAGCGGCGTTGGCCGTTAATGCCGCCTGATTGGCCGGGTTAATTGCGAACGTCTGTATGACTTGCGGTGCCGCAGCAAACGTTGTGTTGCCACTCTGATCCGCCGCTAGCGTGCAGGTCCCTGCTGCCTGCAAGATTACGTCGGACCCTGAAATAGCGCAGACGGTTGAAATCGCCGGTATCGTCGTGAATGTTACCGTCAACGCCGAAGTCGCGGTCGCTGTCAGCGCCACGGGGGCACTGCCGAACGTCTGTGTCGATGGCCCGGTAAAAGTGATGCTTTGTGCTGTACCAGCAACACTCAGCGTAAAGCTTTGGATCGTGGTGCCCGTGGTGTTGCTAGCGGCAAATACGACGGGATAGGCTCCCAAGGTAGCCGCTGCGGGAGTGCCGGTTAAGACGCCCCCGGCAGTCATCGCCACGCCAGATGGTAGCGAACCCGTCTGCAGCACAAACGTTATTGCCGACGGTACGCCGGTTGCCGTCACATTGAACGAACCGTTGGTGCCAACTGTGAACGTCGTGTTGCCGGCACTCGAAAACGTGGGTGCCGTTGGGGTCGCCGAGGGCGTGAACATCGACATTCCCGACGCGACACTTGTGCCAATCGCGTTGATCGCTTGCACCGAACACGTGTACAACGTACCGTTGGTGAGCGTCGCGACGATGACCGGAGAAACCGTGTTGCTGCCGGTGCCCGTAGGCGTACAGGTCGCCGCGTAACCGGTAATTGGACTGCCACCGTTGGAAACCGGCGCCGTAAACGCGACGGCGGCTTCCATATCGCCCGGCAATGCCGTCCCTATTGTCGGCGCACCGGGTGCCGTGGCGTTGATGGTGATGGAGACCGTGCCACTGGTAGCGGTGTAGTTGGTATCGGCTGCTTTGCTCGCGGTGACGATGCAGCTACCCACGCCCGCCCCGGTCAATGTCGTTCCGGAAATCGCACAGTTGCCGTTGTTGGATGCATACGACACCGCCCCCGACCCCGACCCGCCCATGGTGCTCAGTGTGGTGGTATCGAGGTAGTTCAATGTGGTGGAAACCGCACTCGGGATCAACGTCGCTTGCGTCGCCTGGCTGATCGTGATGGTGACCGTCGCCGTCGTCGCGGTGTAATTGGTGTCAGCCGCCTTGGTCGCGGTTACGATACAGCTACCAACGCCCGCAGCCGTCAAAGTCGTGCCGGAGATCGCGCAATTGCCGTTGTTGGAGGCATAACTCACCACTCCGGTTCCAAGACCGCCGCTGGTACTTAAAGTCGTTGTGGCGAGGTAGATCAGCGCGGTGGAGCCGGCGCTCGCAATCAGCGTCGACTGTCCCGCCTGATTGATGGTGATGTTGACGGTACCGGTTTTAACGGTGTAATTGGTGTCGGCGGCCTTGGTCGCCGTTACGACGCAGCTGCCTGCTCCTGCTGCCGTCAGGGTGGTGCCGGAGATCGTGCAGTTGCCGTTGTTGGAGGCGTAACTCACCGCGCCGGTTCCGGAGCCACCTGTGGTGCTCAGGGATGTGGTGCCAAGATAGGTCAGGGTCGTCGCGGCGGCATTCGCAGTCAAGGTCCCCTGTGCCGCCGGGTTGATGGTAATGGTGACGGTACCGGTTTTGGCGGTGTAATTGGTGTCGGCCGCTTTGGTTGCGGTGACGATACAACTACCCGCACCGGCAGCCGTCAGCGTCGTGCCGGAAATCGTGCAGTTGCCGTTGTTGGAAGCATACGAAACAGCGCCCGTTCCATTGCCGCCAGTCGTACTCAGCGTTGTAGTGCCGAGGTACGTGAGCGTGGTGGAAGCAGCACTTGCTGTCAGCGTGGACTGCGCTGCCTGGTTGATGGTGATGCTGACCGTTGCGGTGGTTGCGGTGTAGTTGGTATCAGCCGCCTTGGTCGCGGTTACGATACAGCTACCAACGCCCGCAGCCGTCAATGTCGTGCCGGAAATCGTGCAGTTGCCATTATTGGAAGCATAAGACACCGCACCCGTTCCATTGCCGCCGGTGGTACTCAGCGTCGTCGTGCCGAGGTAGGTCAGCGTGGTAGAAACGGCACTCGCGGTCAAGCTGGCCTGTGCCGCCTGGTTTATCGTAATCGTGACAGTGCCGGTTTTTGCGGTGTAGTTGGTATCGGCTGCTTTGGTTGCCGTGACGATGCAGCTACCCGCGCCCGCCGCGGTCAATGTCGTGCCTGAAATGGTGCAATTGCCATTGTTGGAGGCGTAACTGACGGCGCCCGTTCCATTGCCCCCGCTGGTACTCAGCGATGTCGTACCAAGGTAGGTCAGTGTGGTGGAGGCAGCACTCGCGGTCAGCGTGGCCTGCGCCGCCTGGCTGATCGTGATCGAGACGGTGCCAGTCGTCACCAAATAATTGGTGTCGGCCGCTTTGGTTGCCGTGACGATGCAGCTTCCAGCGCCAGCTGCCGTCAACGTCGTGCCGGAAATGGTGCAGTTACCATTGCTGGAGGCAAAGCTCACGGCACCTGTGCCAGATCCGCCCGAGGTACCGAGCGTCGTGGTACCGAGGTAAGTCAGTGCGGTGGACACTGCTGTAGCGATCAGGGTAGCTTGCGGTGCTTGATTGACGGTAATGTTAACGGTGCCGGTTTTTATGGTGTAGTTGGTATCGGCAGCTTTGGTCGCTGTCACGATGCAGCTACCGACGGCTGCCGCAGTCAATGTTGTGCCGGAAATCGTGCAGTTGGCGTTATTGGAGGCGAAAGTCACCGCACCTGTTCCCGAGCCGCCCGTGGTGCTTAACGTGGTGGTGCCAAGATAGGTCAATGTCGACGACACAGCGCTTGCGGTCAGTGTTGCCTGTGCCGCTTGCGTGACAGTGATGTTAACAGTGCCTGTCTTAACGGTGTAGTTGGTATCGGCTGCTTTCGTCGCGGTTACGGTGCAACTGCCAACGCCAGCCGCCGTCAATGTCGTGCCGGAAATGGTGCAATTACCGTTGTTGGAGGCGTAACTAACAGCGCCTGTGCCATTGCCGCCGGTGGTGCTCAGGGTCGTGGTGGCAAGGTAGGCCAGCGTGCTGGGGGCGGCGCTTGCGGTTAACGTGGATTGTGAAGCCTGGTTGATGGTGATTGAGACAGTGCCCGTTTTGGACGAGTAATTGGTGTCGGCCGCTTTAGTCGCCGTGACGATGCAACTACCAGCGCCCGCGGCGGTTAACGCCGTACCGGATATGGTGCAGTTGCCGTTGTTGGATGCATAGCTAACGGCGCCCGTTCCGGAGCCACCTGTGGTGCTGAGTGTCGTGGTGCCAAGATAGGTCAGCGTGGTTGACGCGGCATTGGCGGTCAGGGTCGCTTGCGAAGCCTGGCTGATCGTGATTGTGATTTGCCTGTTGCTGCTTTGACCAGTGAGACTGCCGTTCGAGCAATTGCGCCCGAAGAGTGTGACGGAAAATGTACCCGCCTGCGTCGGCGTGCCACTGATGATGCCGGTTGTCGAATTGAGAGTTACGCCGGACGGTAGATTACCGGAGATAGCGTAACTGCCAACGCTACCGCCGGTCGACGTTGGCGAGTACGAAAAGCTGCTGTTGTAGGTGCCCGAAGCCGTCGATGGGCTGGTGGTGATGTTGGGTGCGGAAGGGTCGGCGATGGAAACCGTAATTGTGCGCACGCTGCTCTTGACCGTTCCACTGGCATTGGTGCCCTGTACCGTGAAGGTGTCGGTGCCGCATTGCCCTGTTGTTGGCGTGTACGTTATGGTTGGCTGCTTCGAGGCCGAGATGGTACTGGAGGAAGCTGGCACTGATCCCCTCGACTGCGAACCGCCGGTCGTGATCGAGGTGAAATTGCTGTAAGAGGTCACGTTCAGCTTCATGTTGATGATGGTGAGGCTGGTGGCGGTATTGTGGGGGATGGCTTGTGCGCCAAACGCCGGCGTGATCGAGCTGATATACGCCGCCAGATCATTTTCCTGAGTGGAGTTGAACGTTGCCGCAGCAAAGCCGCCCATTCCATTCGCGGTCGCGTTGGTGATTACCCCGCCGGCGTCGCCACCGTTTTGAAATGCGATGTAAAACGAGGTGGCCGATGGGTGGCAACCGGTACAGTTGGCGTTATACAGGGTCGTGCCGTTCGCGAGATTGCCTGTAGTTGTTTGCGCCTTGACCGGAAGCGACGAAAAAAACATACACGCCGCGAGCAGCTGGAGGCAGATGAGCTTTGCGAGCCGCCAATTTTTGGTGTGACAGGTCATGGGTTGAGTCACGTCTGTTGCCAGTGGATTGAATCGCAGGTAATGGGAGATTGCGCGTTGGAGTACTCAACCCTGGTGAGTCGATCAGTGCTGGGAGCGCTTCTGCAGCCTTTAAAATGGCTAGACTCCGAACGGTAGAATCGCTTCCGCTTGCAGGTTGCCATGTGTCCTCCCGTCGTTGCGCCTTGTGTGCCAATGTCGTGCAACGCAAAGCCAGCTCTCTCTGGTCGCACTTGACATATCTTAATACGATGCAGCTTGCAGCGTATCAACGATCAGCAAACGCTGCTGTGTGCAACCGCACACACGGTTAATGATACTTCCATATTCAATCGGTGCGGCCGCGAGAAAAGTAAAGCTCCAGCAAGGACGGGGTGTTCCAGACTATTTCGCCTGTGGAAGTGCGTCGAAAGGCGATCTATATTGTTCCGGCGAGTTTTTTCGCGGTGCTGGCGAGCCGCTTGCCGAGCGCAAACGCGAGCTGTTTCTCCGTCTCCGTCACCACGCGGTCATTGGCAACGCCCGCGACGTGGCTTGCACCGTATGGGGAGCCGCCTCCGGTGGTCGTGCCTAACGCGGCCTCGGTGAACGGAATGCCGAGAATGAGCATGCCGTGGTGAAGCAGGGGCAGCAGCATCGACAGCAGCGTTGATTCGTTACCGCCGTGCATGGTCGAGGTAGAGGTGAACACGCAGGCGGGCTTGCCGGTAAGGGTGCCACGCATCCACTCGCCGCCGGTACCATCGAGGAAATACTTGAGAGGAGCAGCCATGTTGCCGAAGCGGGTAGGGGAGCCCAGCGCCAACCCGGCGCATTCGGCAAGATCGTTTGCGGTGACGTAGGGCGCGCCTTCCGACGGTATTTCCGGTGACGCAACGGTGGTAACAGCAGCGACCTTTGGCACCGTGCGCACGCGCGCGGCCATACCCGGGACGCTGTCCACGCCGCGCGCGATGTGGCGTGCCAGTTCCCGCACCGAGCCGGAATGGGAATAAAACAGTACTAATACATCGGACATGGGGGCTCCTTGATTCGAGTCGGTATTATACGGAGCAGAAACTTGTCGCCTGATGAAAACAATGCTCAAAAAGACCGTCGAATACGCCCGCTTTGTGGGTCGCCGTTTCGTCGAAGATCGCTGCCTGATGGTGGCGGGTAGCCTTACGTACACCAGTCTGCTGGCGCTGGTGCCGGTATTTGCCGTGACGATTGCACTGACCGTGCAGGTTCCGTTGGTGCGCGATTTCATTCTCGAGATCAGGGCCTTCATCCTCAAGAACCTGTTGCCGGATGTTGGCGGGCGGATCGTCAGTGACTACATGGAGCAATTCGCGCAGAACGCGGCCAGTCTCAAGGTGATCGGGCTCGTCATCATTCTGATGACTGCGATGGCGTTGATGTTTACGATTGACGGCGCATTCAACAAGATATGGCGCGCCAGGCAGCGTCGATCCTGGTGGAAGCGACTCGCCGCGTACCTTGCCGTGCTGACGTTTGGCCCCTTGCTGATTGGCGCTAGCCTTTCGGTCACCTCCTATGTCGTCCATTTGACCAGGAGGTTTGATCGCGTACTCCCGTTACTTGATGACTGGCTGTTGAAGGGCACATCGTTCGCGCTGACAACACTTGCGCTCGTTATCGCATTCCGGACTGTGCCCAACCGCTATGTACCGACCCGCCACGCGGTGATCGGCGGCGTATTCGCGGCTTTACTGTTTGAACTGGTCAAACACCTCTTCGTGGCCTATGTGGTGCGAGTTCCAACGTACAACCTCGTGTACGGGGCATTCGCGAGTGTGCCTATTTTTCTGCTGTGGCTGTTCTGCTGCTGGTTGGTGGTGCTGATCGGCGCAGAGGTAGCGGCAACGCTCTCGTATTTCGGCCACCCGCCTGCCCCGCAATCCACGCGCGCGCAGCCACCGTCCATGCGCGTAAGCGAAGCCAAACAACTGATCGACGCACTGGCGTCGAGCCCGGCGGCGCTCGCGTTCAACGCACTCCGACTGCGCGCATCCATCCCAATTGGCGCTGCCGAAGACGTCCTGCACGATCTGCTGGAGGCACGCATTGTCACGCGCACGGCCATTGGGCATTTTGAGCTTTCCCGCGCGCGCAAGGAAATTCGCAGCGAAGAAATTCGCGTTGCTGTAGGTGCCGATTAACTACCCGCCAACCTACGACTTCTGAAACTGGAACAAGTCGAATCGCGAGGTACGTTCGATCAATGTTGTGCCGCGCACGATGGTGACCTCGCTGTGCTCGATGAGCTCAAATTCACGCAGATCAGAAAATGTGTCGGTTAATGCCAGCACGGTGTCATTGTCCCAATCGGGCGCCGTATTGAGCAGCAGCAGTGCCGGCATCGGCTTGGCACCACTGCCGATGGTGGGCTCGATGGTGATGCTCGCTGCAGCGGGCGAAATAAGCTCAACGCCGAATTCCAGCGCGCTCGCTTCGAGCGACGTTAACCAGCGCACGACGCCGATATTCCATGTTCGGCCACCGACGAAGCGCACGCCAACGACTTCACCGACCGTAACGCCCACGCTGCCGCCGGACTCGCGGTGGAGGCGCAGACCGTTGGCGCTTTGATTGAGCACCTGCCACTGTTCCACACCGACCATTTGGGACATCGGGTCCTGCGGAATCTTCAACAGCGGGATGGTATCGCCGTCGCGGATTGCCATTGCGTCGGCCTCGGGTTCCTCGTTGGTCGCAAGATCGGTGAAATAGGCGATCGCTTTGATGCCGCCACAGAGGGCTATCGATGCGTCTGCAGGATTGCGGCGCGATTGTCGTTTTGGTGGATCGCCCCACAGACGAACGAGCCGCTGCTGCAAATCGGTCAGGTCGTGGGTAGCACGGCTCTTCGCCGCGACAGTACTGCCGGGTCCGCTTTGCGCGCGAATGCGCTGTTGTAATTTATCGACCAGTCTTGTTGGGTCGATCAGACGCAATATCTGTCCGGCTGGCGGCGGAATGCCTTGAATCAACACTTTCGGCGGCTGATCACCGTCCAGCGCGACGACGAACAGTCGTTGCAGGTTAAGGCCTTCATTGCTGGTGCGGATATCAACCTGCCCGCGGTTCTGCTTTAGCGTCTCTTGTACCTTGTCCACTTCTTTGTACATTAGTCGGTAAGGGTCCGCGAGCGAGAGCATCAGCGCGTCGGTATAGAGATCCTGCGGGGTCGATTTGGTTTCTGCGTCACCAATCTCGGCGAGCATGGCTTGCTCGTCGGCGTACAGATATAGCGAGTGCATCTCCTGCCAGACACCGGCCGGGCACGGATGGTAGGTTTTATAACTTTGGAACAACAATGACTGCAGGTAATGCATCGCCCAATAGGTTGCGCCGGGCAAATGCTTCTTGGCGTTAAACATAATGAGCTTGCCGGATTTCTCTAGAAGCAGGATCTTGTATGCAGTCGAACACTGGGTGCGCAAATCGCGAGCGAGGTCAAACGCCTCTCGTTGCTTCGCGGGGAGGGGAAGTACGCTGTACGCGTAAATGGCTTCGAGTTCATCGAGTAATACGTCGATGACAGGCTTGTAGATATCGACGAGGGCGGCGCGTTCTTCGCCGGGCAGTTTGGCGTGATTTAGTGCTTCGATGGTCTGTGCGACCATTTTGGCGGCTTCAAACGTTTTGGTGAGTGGCAGCGACTCGATCCACCCACGGGCTTTTTTCGGGTTGGTCTCGATTTCTTTTGGCAGTGCGCGCGTGGAAATCGGTACTGAAAGGCTTAGCGCCATGTATCCCCCGTGAATTTTTGTAACGATGTGAGGTCAATTGAACATCAAAACCCAAATGCCAAGCGCCGGTGCTGAAAAGCCCAGTATTATCTTTTTTTGATTTTAACAGAGACAACCATGTTCCGTTCCCATCGCGCGCGCTATCTTCAATCCATCTGCCTGGCTATGACGTGGTTCACGGTCTTCGCAGCATTCGCCTTTGATTTGAAGGATACCGGCGGTCAGTCCCAGCGCCTCACCGACCTGAAGGGTAAATGGGTAGTAGTGAATTTTTGGGCTACCTGGTGCGCACCGTGCGTGAAAGAAATACCTGACATCGCCGAATTTGCGAAGGGTCACGGGGACAAAGTGCGCGTCATCGGCATAGCGCTGGATTGGGTCGAAGGTGACACGCCGACCGCGTCAGATGACCGCAAGATCAAGGCATTCGCGAAAAAAGTGGGACACAACTATCCACTGGTGCTCGGCAATAGTGCGACCGAAAAGTTCTTCGGCAAGGTGAAAGGCTTACCGAAGACAATTGTTTACAGTCCCGACGGCAAAGTGGCGTTTGAAAGGACCGGTCCGTTGACCAAAGAATTACTGACGCGAATAGTGGCGGGTGAAAAAATTTAGAAAACTCCGGAACTGGCGCGCGCTTCAGGCCATTTTCGCCAGGAAACACTCGTCAATGCTGGTTCTACGCCGTTTCACCCTTTGGTGATGCGAGCCTGGCGATTTTACTTTTCACCAGGTGCGCGATTACCGGCACTGGCACCACGGTGGCCTTTTCATCGCGCCGATGTTGGTATTCGACATTGTTTTCTTTGAGACCGCGGTCGCCGACGGTAATGCGGTGCGGCACGCCAATCAACTCCCAATCGGCAAACATCACGCCGGGGCGTTCGCCGCGATCATCAAGCACGACATCAATACCTGCGGCAATTAACTCTTTGTGCAGGTGGTCGGCAGCGGCTCTCACGGCCTCGTTTCGGTCGTAACCGAGGGGGCAGATGACGACTTCGAACGGTGCAATGGCATCCGGCCATATGATGCCTTTGTCGTCGTGATTTTGCTCGATCGAGGCACCGAGCAAACGCGTCACACCAATGCCATAGCAACCCATTTCCAGAAGTTGCGGCTTACCGTTTTCGTCGAGGAAAGTGGCCTTCATTGGCGCGGAATAAACGGTGCCCAAATAAAACACATGGCCGACTTCAATGCCGCGCTGGATGGCGAGCGTGCCCTTGCCATCAGGCGAAGGGTCGCCGACGACGACGTTACGAATATCGGCAACGAGTGCGGGTTCGGGCAGATCGCGAGCCCAGTTCACGCCGGTGAAGTGGAAATCCTCCTCGTTGGCACCGGAGATGAAATCGCTCATATTGGCAACCGTACGATCCACGGCGAGCTGCGCTGGCTTTTTGAGGCCGATAGGACCGAGATAGCCGGGCTTGCAGCCAAAATGCTCGACGATTTCAGCTTCAGTAGCGAAGCGAAAGCCCTTGCCCAGCCCGGGAATTTTGCCGGCCTTGATTTCGTTCAGTTCATGATCGCCGCGTACCAGTAAGAGCCAGACCTCCGCCGGGAGCGGATCGCCATTTTCATTGACTTTCTCGACAGCGAGCACAATCGATTTCACCGTTTGTGCGAGCGGCAAGTCGAGCAGTGTGGCTACGTCGTCGCACTTGGCTTTGCCAGGGGTCGGCGTTTTCACCATCGCCTGCCTTGGCGCGGCACGCGACGCGAGCAGGGGCAAAGCCTCGGCCAATTCAATGTTGGCTGCGTAATCGGAGGCCGGACAATAGGCAATCGCATCCTCGCCAGTATCGGCTATGACCTGAAACTCATGCGAACGCGAGCCACCGATGGCACCGGTATCGGCCTTCACGGCGCGAAAGGTCAGGCCCATCCGGGTGAAGATGCGCTGGTAGGCGGCAAACATGGCGTCGTAGCTTTTGGCGGCCCCGGCCTCATCCCGATCAAAGGAGTAGGCATCCTTCATGGTGAATTCGCGGCCACGCATCACGCCAAAACGCGGGCGGCGCTCATCGCGGAATTTGGTCTGGATATGATAAAAGTTCACTGGTAACTGGCGATAGCTTTTGATTTCATTGCGGGCGATATCGGTTACCGCTTCCTCGGAAGTCGGTTGCACAATGAAATCCCGACCATGACGGTCCTTCACACGCATGAGTTCGGGCCCGTATTTTTGCCAGCGGCCCGTTTCCATCCAAAGCTCGGCGGGCTGGATCACGGGCATCAACAATTCCACTGCACCGGCTGCCGCCATTTCCTCGTGAATGATTTTTTCGATCTTTCGGATCGAGCGAAGGCCCATTGGCATGTAGGTATAAATGCCTGCTGCCAGTTTTTTGATCATCCCGGCGCGCAGCATCAGCTTTTGTGAAACCACGTCGGCGTCGGCGGGGGCTTCGCGGAGGGTAGAGAGAAAAAAATTAGTTAAGCGCATGTTTTATTGGTGTTTTCTACAATTTTTCTGACGGTTAGCGCAACATTTTACACGGCCATTCGGCGGCGAATCGAACTTTATGGCTAGTCACATATCACATTTTGTGAAAGAATTACTTTAACTTTTGAATTGGAAGGGCTTGGGCCATGATTGACCGAGACGGTTATCGCCCAAACGTCGCTATCGTCCTTTGCAATGCGAAGAACGAGGTGTTTTGGGGCAAGCGCATCAAGGAACATGCTTGGCAGTTCCCGCAAGGCGGCATCAAGATGGGAGAAAGCCCGGAAGATGCCATGTTTCGTGAACTGGAAGAAGAAACCGGGTTGCTGCGCGAACACGTGCGCATTTTGGGCCGGACCAAGGGTTGGCTGCATTACAACGTGCCTACCCACTGGGTCAAGCGCGAGTGGCGTGGTAGTTATAAAGGGCAAAAGCAGATCTGGTATTTGCTGCGACTTGTTGGCCGCGACCACGATATCCGCCTGCGCGCGAGCACGCATCCGGAGTTTGACGCCTGGCGTTGGCACGATTACTGGGTGCCGCTGGATACGGTGATTGAATTTAAACGCGATTCGTATAAGCACGCGTTAAATCAACTCGTGCGCTTTCTTGAGCCTGTGCCCAGAACGGGGAGCCGACACGCACATTGGCAAGCGAACCACGGTGCCCTCACGACCGTACCGCCTGCGTCGCAGGAGGCTATTACTCGGTCGGAATAAAGCTGTCTCGTCCACGTGAACAAAAACGGGACCCAAAGCGTCCCGTTTCAATTTCTGGTGCACGGTTTAAAGCAATACCAGGTTGTCGCGGTGGATCAACTCGGGCTCCGCAATGTAGCCTAGCAATTCCTCAATGGCGGTAGTTGGTCGGCGCATGATTTTCTGTGCCTCTACCGAGGAATAGTTCACCAGGCCGCGAGCAATCTCCAATCCATCGGCTGCAACACAACTCACCAATTCGCCACGCACAAAGTTGCCATCGACTGCCGTGACGCCGATCGGAAGCAGGCTCTTTCCTCCTTGCAACAATGCGCGCGCAGCACCGACATCAAGCGTCAGATTGCCGCCGGTTTTGAGATGACCGGCGAGCCAGGTTTTTTTCGCCGTCAGACTGAGTGCATCCGCAGTGAGGCGGGTGCCGATGGATTCGCCGCCGTGTAAGCGCAGCAGCACGTTTGTCTCGCGGCCATGCGCGATGATGGTGGTCGCGCCGGAGAGCGCGGCTTTTTTTGCAGCCATTACTTTGGTCAGCATGCCGCCACGGCCGAGAGATGAACCGGCACCACCTGCCATTGCCTCCAGCTGTGGCTCGCCTGACTTGGCATCGTGGATGAGTGTCGCCGAAGGATCCTTGCGCGGATCGGCGCTGAACAATCCGTGTTGGTCGGTGAGTATCACGAGCGTATCGGCGTCGATGGCATTGCAGACAAGGGCGGCCAGCGTGTCGTTATCGCCAAATTTAATCTCGTCGGTAACGACGGTGTCGTTTTCGTTGATCACCGGAATCACATTGAGATCTAACAGCGTGGTCAACGTGGATCGGGCGTTGAGGTAGCGCGTACGATCAGCAAGATCGTCGTGGGTAAGTAAAATTTGCGCAGTTTCCAGCCCGTGTTCACGAAACGAGGACTCATATACCTGCACCAGCCCCATCTGCCCGACTGCAGCGGCAGCTTGCAATTGATTCACTTCGTGCGGACGGGTTTTCCAGCCAAGGCGTTTCATGCCCTCGGCAATCGCGCCGCTGGATACCAGCAGCACTTCAACACCTTGTTTGCTGAGTGAAGCGATCTGCCCCACCCAATCCTTGATCAGCGCATGGTCAACACCGGCGCCGTGATTGGTGATGAGGGTGGAACCGATCTTGACAACGATGCGTTTGGCCTGATGCACAGTCAGTGACCGAAAAACAATAAAACTCCAGCACTAGCGCGGATCGCAAGGCGATTTATGCCTGCAGGGCCCGCCAGTGCTGGAGGTTGAACGGGGGTTTCGATTCGCATGCGAATCGCCCGGGAGACGGTTGCCCGATGGTGCGGCCAGCGCGAACGGCAAGTTTCCATGCCGGCGTTTATGGCGTATCCACTATGGCTGCGGCTGCTCGCACCGTGTCGAGATGATCCATGATCGCGAAAGTCAGCTCCTTGCAGCCTGCTGATTTCATGGCTGAAATAGTGAATTGTGGACCCTTCCACTTCAAGCCTTTGACAATCGCCTTCACGCGGCTCTCGCCTTCGGCAGCGTCGAGCAAATCGACTTTATTCAACACCAGCCAGCGCGGTTTATCGAACAAGGCCGGGTCATATTTCTTCAGTTCATTGATGATCGCCTTTGCCTCCTTGACCGGATCGGTCTCGGGATCGAACGGTGCGATATCGACCAGGTGCAACAATAAATGTGTGCGTTGCAAGTGCTTCAGGAATTGATGGCCCAGGCCGGCACCTTCGGCGGCACCCTCGATAAGCCCCGGCACGTCGGCGATCACGAAACTGCGGTTGTCGCTCACGCGTACAACACCGAGATTGGGGTGCAAGGTGGTGAACGGATAATCCGCGACCTTTGGACGCGCAGCCGAGACCGAGCGGATAAATGTTGACTTGCCTGCATTGGGCATGCCCAGCAGCCCCACATCGGCGAGCACTTTCAACTCAAAATGGATCTCCTTGTTTTCGCCCTCACCGCCTGGTGTGAACTGGCGTGGCGCGCGGTTGGTCGAGGACTTGAAATGCAAATTGCCCAGGCCACCATGGCCGCCTTTTGCGACCTGCACGATCTGGCCATCGTGCGTAAGGTCGGCAATCATCTGCTCGGTCGCCAAATCCTTGATGACGGTGCCGACCGGTACGCGCAAGGTGATGTCATCGGCACCGCGTCCGGTGCAACCCGCGCCGCGACCCTGCCCGCCGTCCTTGGCGCGAAAGATGCGCGTAAACCGGTAATCCACCAGCGTGTTGATGTCTTTGTCGGCGACCACATAAATGCTGCCGCCACTGCCGCCGTCGCCGCCATCCGGCCCGCCCTTGGCGATGTATTTTTCGCGGCGCATTGATGCCGAGCCGCGACCGCCATCACCGGCGTGGATTTCGATACGTGCTTCATCGATGAATTTCATTTGAACAGTTTAACTTGTCGGCCAGGCGACGCGTACGCCAAGTGCAATAAAAACGATGCCCGCAAAAATATTCAGGCGATTGGCGATGGAAGGATTTGAACGAAGCCGGTCCCCGATGGAACCTGAAAAAAATGCAATCGCACCGAAGATCAAGACCGTCTGCAACATGAACAAGACACCCAGCGACACCATTTGAAGCTCGACATGGCCGGCGTTGACATTGATAAATTGCGGCAGGAAAGAAAGAAAAAATAGCGTTACTTTTGGATTCAGCGCATTGCCAATGACGCTTTGCTTGTACACCGACCACAGTGAAATGCTGGTGTTACCGCTGCCCACTTGCATCGCCCCCTGGCTCATCAGGGTGCGAACACCGAGATAAATGAGGTATGCCGCACCGGCGTAGCGAACCAGTGAAAACGCAAATTCTGAAGACCGGATTAGCGCGGCGATGCCAAGTACTGCCAAGGCGGTGTGAAAAATCACGCCCGTGGCAAAGCCGAACGCTGCCGCAAATCCTGCGCGCCTGCCTTGTGTGATGCTTCGGGTGAGCACATAGACGATGTCGGGCCCAGGTGCTATTGCCAGTAACGCAGAAGCAATCAGAAACAGGCCGATATCAGGCATCGTCGAATGGTTTACACGTTGTGAGCATAGAGAATGAAAAAAAGGCCCCGGAGAAAATTCTCCGGGGCCTTTTTTGGAACCCGCGTCCTGAAACCTTATACAGCCAGAACACTGATGGTGCGGACTTTCCGTGCGCCCTTGACCGCAAACTTGACGTGACCGTCTTTGAGTGCAAACAGGGTGTGATCCTTGCCCATGCCGACGTTGTCACCGGCGTGAAATTGGGTGCCACGCTGGCGGACGATGATCGAACCTGCCGGGATCAACTCGCCGCCGAACGTTTTTACGCCCAATCGTTTTGATTCTGAGTCGCGGCCGTTACGTGAACTGCCGCCTGCTTTCTTGTGTGCCATTGTCTATTTCTCCTATACCGTACTCATGCAGCCACAATTTCACCGATTTGAATCTCGGTGTAATTCTGGCGATGACCTTGCCGCTTTTGATAGTGCTTGCGACGGCGCATTTTGAAAATGCGGAC
>JANYHZ010000119.1 GCA_025362135.1 Betaproteobacteria bacterium
GTAATGCATGAAGGCCACGAAAGCGCGGCGACTGCGGTGTCTTTTCTTCAGGGAATTGCACGGTGATTTTGCGGGCGAACAAATGCCGGCCAGTCAATCGCAAGCCCTGGAAGAGCTCCCACAGCATCAAGCTACCCACGAGTTCTCTGGTTCTACTCAGCATGCTCAGTGTCCACTCTGTGTTCCGAACCACCAGTTAATCACGGGCAGATTATTGATCGGCTCCATCATCATCAAGCCCACCACCACGATCCAGACGATAGTGATGGGAATAAATATCTTCCAACCAAGGCGCATGATCTGGTCGTAGCGGTAGCGCGGAAACGAGGCACGTATCCAGACGAAAATGATCATCAACGTCATCATCTTGATGAGCATCCACCAGATGCCTGGTTCGCCCAGCAGCGGAATCGCTCGGGGGAACGGGGAGAGCCATCCACCCATGAACAGGATCGTGGAAATAGTGGCCACGAGCAGCATGTTGGCGTACTCGGCAAGAAAAAACAGCGACCATGTCATGCCCGAGTATTCGACCAATGGCCCTGCGACGATTTCAGATTCGCCCTCGGCGACGTCAAACGGATGGCGATTGGTTTCTGCCACCCCCGCGATGAAATGAACGACAAACAGCGGAAACAGCGGAAGGAAGAACCACTCCAGCAATCCGTAGGGTCCGTCCTGTCGCGCGATCACCTGCGTGAGGTTCATCGTTTGTGCGGCCATCAAACCGCCGACCAACGCGAAGCCCATCGCGATTTCGTAGCTCACCACTTGGGCAGCGGAGCGCATTGCGCCGATGAATGCGTATTTTGAATTCGATGCCCAGCCCGCAATGATTACGCCATACACGCCCATCGACGTCATTGCCAGTACGACAAGCAGACCGGCATCCGCGTTCGCCACGACCCAGTTTGGCGTAAATGGGATGACCGCCCATACCGCCATGGCCGGTGCAACGGATATCGCCGGTGCAACCAGAAAGAGTGCCTTGTTGGCACCACTCGGCACGATCTGTTCTTTGAGAAACAATTTGATCGCATCCGCAATCGGCTGCAACAAGCCAAAAGGCCCAACACGATTCGGCCCGCGACGCACTTGCATCCAGCCGATCACCCAGCGTTCGACCAACTGGAAATAAAGTACAAACAAAAGCAATGGAACAACCACCATTACGACCATCACGAGGGCCCTGGTGAGCGCCCACGCTGGCGGACCCCACACGCCGCCAAGCGTTGTGAGGAAGCCCTGATTGAGGGTCTGAACGAGTGCGTCCATATTGTCTCTGCTCGCTCGTTATTCAGCCGCAGCGGCCATGGCTATTTTTTCCAGCGTGACGGTACCGAACATCGGCCCCAGCGCCGAAGTTTCGGGCAAGGCGGCAGCAACGCGCACGCAGCCTGCGGCCAGTCGCGCATCCAGTTTCGCTTGCATAACAACCGATGCATTCCCCTGCGTTACGCGCACGTCCGCGCCATCGACGATACCCTGTTCGGCGGCAACGTCGGACGCTAAAAAAATGCGCTTGGCATTTTTCGCATCTACGGTCTTTTGCAGGCTACTCGCGCGCCGCACCAATGCATCCGCCGCGTATATCGGCACTTCGCCAATGCGTTCGATACCACCGCGCGGCTTGTCCATGGTGACTGCCGCATTCGACATCGTATTGTTCAATTTTAAATTCACAAACGCTTGCAAGTCGGGGGCGATTTCCTTGCGGATCGCATCGACGCTTTCCTGCTCAAAACCTGGAAGTTCGAGCAAATTGCCCAGTACGCGCAACACTTTCCATGCAGGACGCGCCTCGCCCAATGGCTTGACGACGCCGTTAAATGACTGGACGGTGCCTTCGGTATTGATGAACGTCCCTGCGGTCTCGGTGAACGGCGCAATCGGTAACGCTACCGTTGCGTAGTCGGCAACGTCGCCCTTGAAGGTCGCGAGCGAGACTACCAGTTCTGCCGATTTCAATGCTGCGATGGTTGCGTGTGCGTTGTAACAATCCAAAGCAGGTTCGACGCCGAGCAACAAATACGCTTTGCGCGGTTTGGAAACCATGCCTTGCGCGCAAAGCCCTTCGCTACCGGGGGTTGCGCCGATAGCTTCCGCGCCCACACTGTTCGCCGCTTCACCAAGAAAGCCAAACGCACCGCCGGACAGCCGCGCAATTTCCTGCCCAAGCGCGTGTAGCGCTGCGGAATTGGGGTGATGCCGGGCAAGATTTCCGAGCAGTACTGCAGTTTTTTGTTTGTCGGCGAGGCTCTTGGCGATCGCCGTCGCCTCAGCGGAAGTGGTTGCCCCGTTGATCAAGTCTGCAACCGCATTGTCGAGTTTGCCGCCTTTAAGCTCGGCGAGCGCCTTGACGACTGCTGCAAGCGTAGCTGGTAGTGCTGATGGGGCGACAACTGCGATATTGGCCACCTTTATCAACAACTCATCATCCGCAACATGGACAATATTTAGCTGCAGACCTTTCTTGGCGGCTTGACGGAGGCGATTGGCAATCAAAGGTTGCTCCTTACGCAAGCTTGACCCGACGACCAATACGCTCTGTAAACCGGAAAGTTCAGCTACCTTCATCCCGAGCCAGCGGGCTCCGGCGACGTTGCCATCGGCGCTGGTGTCTGCCTGACGCAGGCGCGCATCAATGTTGTTCGAACCCAAGCAGCGTATGAATTTGTTCAACAGGAACAACTCTTCCAGTGTCTGGTGTGGTGAGGCCAGAGCCGCGATAGATTCTGCACCGTGCGACGCCTTGATGTCCTTCAGGCCATGCGCCACAAACTCAAGCGCCTGCTGCCATTCAACTGCGACCCATTGACCGCCCTGCTTGATCATCGGTCGCGTCAGACGATCGTCCGAATTCAGCCCTTCGTATGCAAAGCGATCCTTGTCCGACAGCCAACACTCATTGATGGCTTCATTTTCGAGTGGCAACACGCGCATCACGCGATCCTGCTTTACCTGCACCACGATATTGGAACCGAGGCTATCATGCGGTGCCACCGACTTGCGACGGGACAATTCCCAGCTACGTGCGGTGTAACGGAACGGCTTGGACGTCAGCGCCCCGACGGGACACAGATCGATCATGTTGCCAGACAATTCGGAATCGACGGTTTGACCAACGAAGGCCAGAATTTCCGAGTGCTCGCCTCGACCCGCTTGTCCAAGCTCCATGACACCAGCGATTTCCTGACCGAAACGAACACAGCGCGTGCAATGAATGCAGCGCGTCATATCGGTTGAAATCAGCGGCCCGAGATTCTTGTTTACGACTACGCGCTTGGCTTCCTGATAGCGCGAAGCTGACCCGCCATAACCGACCGCGAGATCCTGTAACTGGCATTCGCCACCCTGATCGCAAATAGGGCAATCGAGCGGATGGTTGATGAGCAAGAATTCCATCACACCCTGCTGCGCAGTCTTGGCGTATTCGGAACTGGTCTGAACCTTCATGCCCTCTGTTGCAGGCGTGGCACACGCCGGCAGGGGCTTGGGTGCTTTCTCAACCTGCACCAGGCACATACGACAATTGGCTGCGATCGATAATTTCTTGTGATAGCAGAAATGCGGGATGAAGGTGCCGATCTTGTTGGCGGCCTCCATCACGGTGGCGCCGCTCTCTACCGAGACTGCTTTGCCGTCAATTTCGAGATTAACCATGATTACTCTGCCGCCATAGCCAGTGATTCGATGGCAGGGCTTGTCGAGTATCCACCCGGACCAACCATGCAATGTTTGTGCGAGATGTGGTATTCGAATTCTTCACGATAGTTCTTGACGAAAGCCCTGACCGGCATTGCAGCGGCGTCCCCCAATGCGCAGATCGTTCTGCCTTGAATCTGGTCCGCCAGATTGAGCAGAAGATCGAGGTCTTCCTGCCTACCCAAACCATGCTCGATGCGATGAATGACGCGATACAGCCAGCCGGTGCCTTCGCGGCAAGGTGTGCATTGGCCGCACGATTCTTCATAGTAAAAATATGCCAGCCGCTCGGCGGCCCTGACCATGCAGGTATCTTCATCCATCACGATGACGGCACCTGAACCCAGCATGGAACCCGCTTTGGCGATGGAGTCATAGTCCATGTCGGTAGACATCATGACATCGCCCCTGATTACTGGCATTGAAGAACCGCCAGGGATTACCCCTTTTATTTTTTTACCATTACGCATACCGCCCGCCATTTCCAGCAACTTTGCGAAAGGTGTACCGAGACGGACCTCGTAATTACCAGGGCGCGCCACATTGCCCGACATAGAGAACAGTTTTGTGCCGCCGTTATTCGGCTTGCCGAGACTCAGGAACGCGTCGCCGCCTTCGCGCATGATGTAGGGAACTGCGGCGAAGGTTTCGGTGTTGTTGATCGTGGTCGGTTTGCCGTAAAGGCCGAAGCTGGCGGGAAATGGCGGCTTGAAGCGCGGCTGGCCTTTCTTGCCTTCGATGGATTCAAGCAGAGCAGTCTCTTCACCGCAAATATAGGCACCGTAACCGTGGAATGCGTGCAACTGGAAACTGAACTCTGCGCCGAGAATTTTTTCGCCGAGGAAGCCAGCAGCGCGGGCCTCCTCCAGCGCCTCTTCAAAACGGTCGTAATCCGCCCAGATTTCACCGTGGATGTAGTTGTAACCCACTGCGATTCCCATCGCATAGGCCGCGATGATCATGCCTTCGATCAGGATATGCGGGTTGTAGCGAATGATGTCCCGATCCTTGAAAGTACCGGGCTCACCTTCGTCTGAATTACAGACCAAGTACTTCGCCCCTGGAAAAGAGCGCGGCATGAAGCTCCACTTCAAGCCCGTTGGGAAACCAGCTCCGCCACGCCCGCGCAAAGCAGACTTCTTGACTTCGGCGATGACTTCTTCCGGTTTCACGTTATCCCGCAGGATTTTCTTCAGCGCCTGGTAACCACCGCGTGACTCGTAGTCTTTCAAACGCCAGTTGTTGCCATCGAGTCCTTTGAGGATGATGGCGTCGGGGCCGTAGTCGAGGGGTTTGGCAATTGCGGCCATCACGTCAACTCCGCAATGAGTTGATCGAGTTTTTCGTTCGACATAAAGCTGCACATGCGCTTGTTGTTCACCAGCAATACCGGTGCGTCCCCGCAGGCACCCATGCACTCGCCTTCGACCAGTGTGAAATTGCCATCAGCAGTGGTTTCCCGCCAATCCACCCCTAGCTTGTGTTTCAAGTATTCCGCGGCATCAACGCCGCCTGATAATGCGCAGGGCAAATTCGTGCATATTGTAATCTTGCACTTGCCGGTCGGTTTCAGGTTGTACATGTTGTAGAAGGTCGCCACCTCATATACGGCGATTGTTGGCATGCCAAGGTATTGCGCGACCTCATCGATCACCGCGTTCGAAAGCCAGCCGTGCTGGTCCTGCGCAATGGCAAGTGCTGCCATCACGGCGGACTGTTTTTGATCCGCCGGATATTTCGCAATTTCGCGATCAATCCTGCGTTTGGAGTCGTCCGATATAAGCGCCAATGTGCTCATCGATCAATTTCTCCGAATACGATGTCCTGGGTACCGATAATTGTGACCACGTCGGCAATCATGTGGCCACGGGACATTTCATCGAGTGCCGCCAAATGGGGAAAACCGGGCGCGCGAATTTTCAGGCGGTAAGGCTTGTTGGCACCATCCGAGACGAGATAAATGCCGAATTCGCCTTTGGGGTGTTCCACCGCTGCGTACGTCTCGCCCGGGGGTACGTGGAATCCTTCAGTAAAGAGCTTGAAGTGATGGATCAGCTCTTCCATGTTTGACTTCATGTTCTCCCGCGAAGGCGGTGCAACCTTATGGTCAACGCTGATGACCGGACCGGGATTTATGCGCAACCAATCAACGCACTGCTTGATGATCCTGTTGGATTCGCGCATTTCCTGGATACGAACAAGATAGCGGTCATATGAATCGCCATTGGTACCGATGGGAATATCAAAATCCAGATCGCCATAAACTTCGTAAGGCTGTTTCTTTCGCAGATCCCAGGCAATACCTGAACCCCGCAGCATTGGACCAGTGAAGCCCAGATTTTGGGCACGCTCTGGTGTGACGACCCCGATTCCGACCAGCCGCTGCTTCCAGATGCGGTTATCAGTAAGCAAGGTCTCGTAATCATCAACGTAACCGGGAAATCGCTTGGTGAAATCATCGATGAAATCGAGCAACGAGCCTTGCCGGTTTTCGTTCATCTTGGCAATGGATGCAGCGTTGCGGCCATGCGTGACGGTGTATTGCGGCATGCGCTCCGGCAAATCGCGATACACACCACCCGGACGGTAATACGCCGCGTGCATGCGCGCGCCTGAAACCGCCTCGTAGGCATCCATCAGGTCTTCGCGCTCGCGGAAGGCATAGAGAAATACCGTCATTGCGCCCACATCCAGCGCATGCGCACCCAGCCACAACAGGTGATTGAGGACGCGCGTAATCTCGTCGAACATGACGCGGATGTACTGGGCGCGCTTCGGCACCTTCACGCCCATCAGGTTTTCAATTGCCATCACGTACGCATGCTCGTTAACCATCATCGACACATAGTCAAGACGGTCCATGTACGGCAGATTCTGAATATACGTACGTGTTTCGGCGAGTTTCTCTGTCGCTCTATGCAGCAGACCAATATGCGGATCGGCACGCTGAATTACTTCGCCATCAAGCTCCAACACCAACCTCAAAACGCCATGAGCGGCTGGATGTTGCGGACCGAAATTCATGGTGTAGTTTTTGATCTCAGCCACGATTACTTCCGCTCCGCGTAGTGGTCTTCGCGAATTACCCGCGGAACAATCTCGCGCAGCTCAATCGTCACGGGTTGATACACAACGCGTTGTTGCTCCGGGTCGTAGCGCATTTCCACATTCCCTGAAACAGGGAAATCCTTGCGGAAAGGGTGACCAACAAAACCATAGTCGGTGAGAATGCGACGCAAATCAGGATGGCCGTTAAAAACAATCCCATAAAGGTCAAACGCTTCCCGCTCGTACCAGTTAGCCGACGCCCAGATTTCATTCATCGTGTCGACCATCGGAAAATCGTCGTCAGTACAAAAACACCGAACGCGCAGGCGCCAATTGTGCTGGATTGACAATAGCTGGTACACCACGGCGTAGCGCGCGCCATCCCATGCATCGCCATAATCCGCATAATCCATGCCGCTGGCATCAATCATTTGACTAAACGCAAGCGATTGCTCATCGCGCAAAGTCGTCATTACTTCCGTGAGGTCAGCGGCTCTGATTTCAACGATTAATTCATTGGTACTAAAAATGACTCTTGGCGCTCGCGACCCAAGCACAGATTCAACGGCAGCCTTCAGTTTTGCGATTTTGGGAGACATTTTCTAGCGGGCAATCGTGTTGGTGCGCTTGATTTTGTTTTGTAATTGAATCAGCCCGTACAACAAAGCTTCAGCCGTCGGCGGACAGCCTGGAACGTAGATATCCACTGGCACGATGCGATCACAACCGCGCACGACCGAGTAGGAATAGTGGTAATAACCGCCGCCATTGGCACAGGAACCCATCGAAATCACCCAGCGCGGTTCTGCCATTTGATCGTAGACTTTGCGCAGGGCAGGTGCCATCTTGTTGCACAGCGTGCCGGCAACAATCATCACATCCGACTGCCTAGGGCTGGGCCGGAACACGATACCGAAGCGATCAAGGTCGTAACGCGAAGCACCTGCATGCATCATTTCGACTGCGCAACAGGCCAGACCAAACGTCATCGGCCACATCGAACCGGTGCGCGCCCAATTGAGTACACTATCGATTGACGTAGTCACAAATCCTTGTTGCGAAACACCGCCTTCAGGCATGGGGTTTCTCCAAGTGGGTACGAACTCTCATTTACTCAATTTCCGTGCGCTCAAAAATCATATCCATTCCGGTTCAAGCCAGGCGATTCGCTAATCGAATTTTTTAGCATCCCGCACGCGAGACTTCTTGAGTTGCTACTCCCAATCAAGCGCGCCTTTTTTCCACTCGTAAATAAAACCAATGACAAGAATGCCAAGAAACACCATCATTCCCCAGAAACCGAACCAGCCGATTTCCTGCAAAACAATCGCCCAGGGAAACATGAATGCGATCTCAAGGTCGAACAAAATGAACAGAATCGCGACGAGGTAATAGCGCACGTCGAATTTCATTCGCGCATCTTCGAAAGCCTCGAATCCACATTCGTATGGAGAGAGTTTTTGCGGGTAAGGCCGATCATGGCCCAGCAAAGTAGTGAGCACTTTGGTACCGATCAGCGGCAGCACGCCGATGGCAGCGCCGACAAGTATGAAGATCAGGATGGGAAAATAATTCTCGAGCATTTAGCTGAACACCTTATCGCCACGACGCCAAGTGACCAATTTTCACACAATCCCGCTGTGCAGGGCAGCCCGCGCAAACTACTTTTCAAATATTGGTGCCGACGAAGAGACTCGAACTCTTACGCATTTCTGCACTGCCCCCTCAAGACAGCGTGTCTACCAATTCCACCACGACGGCATTGATCCAGATCTTAATTTTACTGCGAATTTACTTCGGAATTTGTTGGGGAGCAGGTTTTTGCGGCTCATTGCCGACCGGAGAGCCGACCGGCGCGGGAATTGAGGCTGCGGTGCCTTCTTTGGCCGGTACCGTCTGCATGACACCACCGCCCATGACGCCACTGGAAGATTTGGGCGCGTAGAAATACGTAAGGCCAAGGCTGGTCGCAAAGAAAAAGCCTGCGCAAATCGCCGTCGAGCGCGACAAGAAATTCGCAGCCCCTGACGAGCCAAAAAGGCTTCCTGCCGATCCGGTGCCAAACGCCGCGCCCATGTCGGCCCCCTTCCCGTGCTGTAACAGCACCAACACAACGATTGCAATCGCCAACATCACGTGAATCGTCAAAATTACATTTAACAACATGACACTTTTCCTTTAAATCCCGAAGCGAGACCCATTTTAATCTGGAAGCTAGTATTACAAAGCGTTCCAGATACCCAAAAACTCTTCTGCGTCCCGCGACGCCCCGCCAATCAATCCGCCATCGATATTCGGCATCCCGAACAGTTCACCTGCGTTGGATTTCTTTACGCTGCCGCCGTAAAGGACGGATAAATTTAACCCAACCTCTTTGTCGAGCGCTTCTACGCTGCCACGAAGGAAGGCATGCACTTCCTCGGCTTGTCCGGGCGTCGCGGTCTTACCTGTCCCTATTGCCCAAACCGGCTCGTAAGCCAAAATTGCATTCGACAAACGCATCACACCGTGCTGTTCGATAACTGCATGCAATTGCCGCCACACCACTTCGTCGGTCTTATTGCTTTCTCTTTCCGCAAGAGTCTCACCAACGCAAAGTATTGGCACTAACCGGGACTTCAGCGCCTGGCCAAACTTGTCCGCGACTACTGCATCCGTATCGCCAAAAACTGCCCGCCGCTCAGAGTGCCCGACCAGCGCAAACCGTGCACCGAATTCTGCCACCATGCCTGCGGAAACCTCGCCCGTGAACGCGCCCACATCCATGCGACTTACGTCCTGCGATCCCCATCCAACACCTGACCCGTGAAGGGTCTGTTGTGCTTGTGCCAAGTAGGGCGCCGGAACGCACACGCCACAAGACCGACCGGCCCTCGCAACAATGCCGACTCTCAGCGCGTCCAGCAGCAACGCGTTGGTTACAAGGCCACCGTTGAGCTTCCAGTTACCAATGACGAAACGGTTGCGCAAAAAAGAATTACCCGAAGGACTGCAAAGCGCGAGATTATAGCTTGTAACTAGCCCACGGGTAAACAGCGGTTGGCGCAAAACCGCCAATTATCGCTGTAGGTCCAGACGACTTTCTGCGCCTTGATCGGCGCTATCCGCCGTCTGCAGCAAGGTTTTCTTGATCTTGTCGCGCGCCTGAAGAAAGGGAGAGTCCAGCGCCGCTTCCCCCAGATAGGCATCAAGGTCATCATGCTCGCGGCGAAGACGAGCGATCAAGCCCAAAAACAGCTCCGTCAGCTTCGGGTCGAATTGTCGGCCGCTCAAGGACATAATTTCTGTCATGGCGCTATCAAGCGGCCACGCGGATTTGTACGGTCGCTTATGCGTAAGCGCATCGAACACGTCCGCCAGTGCGGTGATCCTGGCCGCTTCGGGAATCGCGTCACCTCCAAGAGCACTCGGATAACCCGTGCCATCCCACCATTCATGATGAAACCGGGCAATTTCTTCAGCGGTTTTCATGTGTGCAATATTACTGTTTGCCAACACTTCTGCCCCAATCGTGGTGTGGGTCTTCATCACCTCGCGCTCGGACGCGTTCAATTTTGCAGGCTTCAGCAAGATGCCATCCGGAATGCCTACTTTGCCGATGTCGTGTAGACGCGCCGCGATGTCGATCATAAAAATCATCTCTTCGTCGCAGCCATTTTCTTTCGCCAAAAGCGAAGCAAGCCGCCCGACACGATAGGAATGCGCCCCGGTGGAATCGTCTCTCAACTCTGCGACCACCGCAATGCGCTCCATGGATTCCACTTGCGCTTTGAACAGTGCCTGCTTGGCGACCCGGCCCTCGAGCACTTCCTGGCGGGTGTTTAACCGGCGAATTACATTTGCTTCGTCTTCAAGTGCCGGATGAAGCTGCTTCAGATGCAGCTTCACGTGTTGCAACACATTCTGTTTTTGGGTCGCGCTTTGTTGTTCCAGCAGCTGCCTGAGGTAAATCAGCGCCTGATCGGGCTTACCCGAAAATTCGAGCGCCTTCACCAAGGCCATCAGCACTTCGCGGGATGAGACTTTTAGGGTCTTCGCGCGATCCAGTGTTTTCGTGAGTCGCGTAATCCCGACATCCGCTTGCCCGGAAAACACCTCCGCGAGGCCTTCCGCAACGGCCGCGAAAATATCCGCGCGGGGTGATTTTGTCCGGGAAGCATACATGCGCGCCAATTTCGCGTGTTCTTTAGCCCCTTCAAAATTGTCGGCTTCCAGCAGCAGTCGCGTGTAGTTATTTTCCATCATCACGCGATTTAGCGCGGACTGAGCATCGTTCGATTCGCCCGACAGCGTTACAGCCTGTTCAATCGCGGCCAAGCCAGCGCGAATTTCATCGAGGTTCAATCGGCAAAGCGCAATATTTCCGTATGCCTTTGCAACGCTTGCCCGCACTCCCGCGTCATCCGAGGTTTGCGACGTAACACACTCAAAACAATTGATCGCCTCGCCGTATAGTCCGCCATACATCAGTGCGACCCCAAGGTTTTGCCAAACTCTACGCTCGCGAACCTTGTCGGCGATCCCGCCTGCAAGCCGCAACGCATCTGCGTAAGCCTCCATCGCGGTCGGAAGCCCACCCGTATCGGCCGCACACACCCCTACGAGTAACAACGCATCGAAGGTCGAAGTCGCATCCGCCACTTCAACCGCGAGGGAACGGGCTTTTTGCGCAATCGGCAAACCCGTAAACGCCTGTCCGGAAACATAGAAGAAACGAACGGCATCCAACATCACCCGCAATTGTTCCGGTACGTCAACACGAATGTTGGCGAGTTGCAACGCCAGCGCTTCGATCAATCTTGGGTCAGATGCTGCGCCGTCTCTTAACGCGAGTGAAATCTGGGCATCAGCCTGTTTCAGGAGTGCCAGATTCGCATTCGACGCGCCAGAACTAGGGGGTTCCATTAATCAACAATCCCTTGCAAATCATGGGGGTACCACAGTATGCTTAGAAAAACTGTGAACCAGTTCACAATTTTATCGCTTTTTGTCCCCCACCACGAAAGGAAACATCATGAGCAAAGAACTTAACGTCATCGATTCCGTCACTGTCGAACAATCCGAAGCCGTCGTTGCAGCAGAAATCATCAAACTCGACGATCTGTCCCTTGCGCTGGTTGGCGGCGGCGGCGGTATGGTCGATCTCGGTTAATTTGAAAGCATGATGACCCTGGCTCCAACCACCGATTCTGCCCGGTGACTGACAAATATCGTGCTCTTTACGTGGTTTGAAACCGCATCACGAATGACCTGTTCCTGCCGGGCATCCACTTGATCGAGTGTTTCGTCCATAAAAAGTACTTGGGGATTGCGGTATAGCGCGCGCGCGAGCAATACGCGTTGCTTTTGGCCGCCCGATAGACTCATGCCGAGGCTACCCACAATGGTGTTGTAGCCCATCGGTGTGTTGGAGATTTCCGCATCGATCTGCGCTGTCCGTGCACATGCGCGCACGCGCGCGGCATCGTGATCAGCATCGAAGAAGCTGATATTGTCTTCGACTGTGCCGACGAATAAATGATCGTCCTGCATCACGGCACCGATCCGCGCGCGGTACTGGCCCACGTCCCAGTCACGCAAATCCCGCCCGTTGACCAGAACCTGGCCTGCCGTCGGCTTTAGCAGGCCCAATATTACCTTGAGCAACGTGGTCTTTCCGCAACCAGACGGGCCTACGAGTGCGACGATCTCGCCGGTCTTGATGACAAAATTGACGTCCCGAAACACCATCCCCTCAGGGCCGTAGGCAAAGCTGAGATTTCGCGCCTCAATAGTCAGTGCGTCCGCGCTCTCGGCAAACACGGCTGCGGTGGACGATGCAGTTTCCGCTTCGGCGAGTGCTATGTCGGCGATACGCTCGGCGTGCAAGTCCAGCATGCGGAATTCGTTCCACTTGTCGATCAGATTATTGATCCTGCCTAAAAACACCAGCTTGAATCCGATGAACGCATAGAGCATACCGACTGAAAATTTACCCTCCATCACCAGCAGCGCCCCCATCCAGACGACGGCGATGCTCTCCATGCCAAAGATCAGCGCATTGGCGCCGCGCTGGAAAATACCGACCTGTTGTACTTTCACACCCGCGTTGATCTGGTCCACTGCCAGGTTTTGATAGGCGGCGCGGCGCTCGTTCTCGCGCATATTGAGTTTGATGGCCATCATGCCGCGCAAGGTTTCGATGAAGTGCGTACTCGCCTTGGCTTCATGCGCAAGTTGCTCGTCAGTCGCATAGCGTTGCGGATAGAAAAAATACCAGCGCAGCAGTGCATATAGCAACGCCGCACCGACCACCACTGCCGTCAGCTTCAAACTATAAAACGCCATAACGGCCACGGTGATGAGCACCATTACCCCGTCGATAAAGGTTTCAACAAACGTTGTCGAGAGCGTTTTCTGGATGACATCCACGCTGCGGAATTTGGAAACAATGTCGCCTATATTGCGTTTCTCGAACCAGCCCAGCGGCAGCTTCAGCAAATGATTGAATAGTGCCGTCAGCAGACGCAAATTGAATCGCGTGCTCAGATATACGCCGATCCAGGCGCGCACGCCAGAGACAACGACCTGAATCAACACCAATGCGCCAAAGGCAATCCCCAGCACGGTCAACAAATCGGCATCGCGCCCAACCAGTACGCGATCAACCACCAACTGGAGGAAAAATGGCATGGCGATCGCGAACACCTCCAGCGTCAGCGAAAGCAACACAAGCTGCAGGACCGTACCGCCCAAGCCGGAACCCATCGAGAGCAACTGCCAGGCGTTGACTTTCTCGCGCTCATCGACCTTGCGGAAATCCTGATTCGGCGTGAACTCCATCGCCACACCCGTGAAATGCTTTGAGGCTTCGGCCAGCGTCAATTTGCGCTTGCCGCGTCCCGGATCGTGGACAAATATATTCTTGCCCTTAACGCCAACCAGTACGACGAAATGGTTCATGTCCCAGTGCAACACTGCGGGCAATTGCAGTTTTGCCAATGACTCCAGTTGCACTTGAACACCGCGCGCGGCCAGACCCATGGCTTCAGCAACCTGCGATATATGTTTTAGCGTCACGCCCTTTAATGACGGCGAAAGGCGCATCCGCATCGCGGTGAGATCGGTCAAGTGGCCGTAATACGACGCAACCATCGCGAGACACGCGATACCACACTCGGGCGCTTCGCTTTGCAGGATGACGGGAACGCGCCGACCAAATAGATTGCTGATCACAGTCTCCCCCGCAATTGCAGCACCGGCTCGAATATCCATTCGAGCAGACTTCGTTTTTCCAGCAGGATGTCGGCATTGACCAACATGCCCGACCGCAAGGGTATTTCCTGGCCCATCGCCTCGACCGATTGCCGGTCGAGCTTCGCGGTGATGCGGTAGGCAGGCTCTCGCACCGTCAGCGGGCCGACCTTATCACCAGCGGACCAGACCGTCTGGCTGACATCGGCAATTACGCCGCGGTATTGGCCGAATCGTTCATAGGGGAACGCTTCATAGCGCAGAGATACCTCCTTGCCTTTGGTCACAAAGCCGATGGCGCGTGTCGGCACAAGCAGTTCCACTTGCAGCTTGCTGCCCGCCGGAAGAATGGTTGCAAACGTTGCGTCGGCCGTTACGGATTGTCCACTGCTAACGGTAATATTGGTAACGATGCCGGTAATGGGCGCGCGAATAATCGTTTCCCGCTTTGCCTCTTCCTGAACCATCGTTTGTTGGAGTTCACTGATCTGCCGATTGACTTGCTCCTCCAGCGTTCGGGCGCGCAAGGCGACGGTGGGTTCTTCCAGCTTTGCGGTGGACATATCGCGTTCCAGCGTTGATTTCTGGCGCTTCAGCGCCTGCAGACGTATTTCCTGATCGGTCGCCTCGTCCTGCTTCTGGCGGGCGGCGACTTCCGAAGCAAATTTCCTTTCCGCAAGTTGAGCCCAGCGCACTGCCTCCGCCCTCGCAGACGCCAGCCGCTGTGCCTGTAGTGCAATCTCGGTTGCTATCTGGTTGATCTCGTTTTGAAGATCCACCGCTTTTTTGCGCACCTGCTGAAGCTGCTGCTGTGCAAGTTCGCGCATCTGGCCCTGTTCTTTTTCAAGACTTCCGCGCCTCTGCGTCAGCTCACCCGAAACGACCGTCCCGGTCGCAGTTGCCGACGACGTTGCGCGTTCGAGCGAAATACGCGCCATCGGCACCCCCTCTTTGACCTCCTGACCTTCCTTGACCAGCAATTCGGCGACGCGTCCGGAATCGGTGAATGAAACCTTGGCAGCACCGACATCGAGTTGCAGAAATCCCTCCGCCCGTTCGCGCCGCGTGTACTGCCCCCATATCGCTACCGCAATCATCAGCCCCGCTGCGCCCAGGCCAAGTAGTGTCAGCACCCAGAACGGAAGCGGGCGCGCAATCGTCGCCTCGCCAAGGAATTTCTCTCGCAGCGCATCGATGGCTTCCTGACGGAATAATTTGTTTGACATTGGCCGCTGGTTCTCTTCATTACCCTGCACATCCGGACCACCGGCAGAGGGGTGCGGCGATTGTAAAGCATGTAGCCATTGTGAGGCGGCGGGTGTCACAGAATTGCCACAGTGGCGACCTCGAAACGTCATGCAGTCGGAGTAGCCTTCCGACACATGTAGGGCCTCCTCCCGCCGATCACCCTATCGAAAAGGTGATGCTGTTCGGTGGACATTTAGCGGTACCGCCCAGGCGGTACCGTTTTTTTATTCAAATGGACGCGGATAAAGGCAGCCGTTGCAGCTTGCGGGTCTCCGAAACGCCATGCCTCCGCAACCTGAATGTAATGGCAAAAGCGTAGTCTGTTTCCTGTTGAAAGGCCGAACTGCCAACATCGAGTGGGGCGGGTCGGCCCGGCGCGAAATTCTGCTATTGGACGGAGGGCACTTCCCCGGTCTCGGCGTGATCAAGCAAGCGCAGCTTTGACATGTAGTGGCGATCCAACCGCCAGTCATCAATCATTCCCATCGCCAGAACAAATTCGTGGTGATCGAGTTCGTAGAGCTTGGTGAACGAAAACCCCGTTCCCGTTTCCAGCGCAACAGCCAGTTCCAGCAAGGTCGCGGTGGGACTAGCTTCAGGATGTTTTGCGACGTACTTGGCGACTTTCTTGATATTGTTCATCGAAATTCTTTTCAAAAATTGAGTCGGAAAGGACCTGAACGGGAATTGGTGTCATGCAACAATCGGCCTGAGAGAGTACACGCAATTTGACGCAGAAAACAGCTGCATAGGTTGCCGATTGCAAATATTTCCCGCAATAAATCTGTCACATGGCCCACGCTGCAAAACGATGCCTTCGAGACTCCAGGTTACAGCGAATTATTTCGTAACTGTCATGTCGTCGTCGTACGGACGCACTGGTATTTGCGGCAATGTCTTAACGGGATTTTTCCGAGGCAGTCCCTGTTGTTCGATGGCATCAAACCCGATGAAGGCGAGATCTCACCGCGCCACAACAACGACGGCGATCGGGTGGGGAGCTTGTCGGCACTCGTTGAGACCCACGAAGGTGACCTGAAAATCAGTACGTGGCACGAGGTTCACGCGTTCTCGGCTGGTACGTCCAAAACGAGCGTCGAGCTTGCGCCTTCACCGCGACAGGCTTGAAATCAGAGATATTCCGGGCAAATCGCCGCGCGCAAGCTCGGCCGAAACTCATCTTCACGTATCCGATTTGTGATCCACCACACCGCGGCTTTTCGCATGCTCAGGTCCTGCTCCTCACCCAGCAGCAGCAATGACGCGACACGACCAAGCGTGGGCTGGTGACCGACGATCAATACCGCCTGCCGACTATCAGGCCAGCCGGCGATATGCAGCAACTGCGCCGCATCCGCGCCTATGGCCAGCTCAGGCACTGTGACAATTTTCCGACCGAGCGCTTCTGCGGTTTCCCGCGCGCGCGTAGCCGGACTCGCCAGCACCTTTACGCTATCTGGCAAGTGGCGCTCAAGCCAGACTGCCATCAAGGCAGCTTGCTTGCGACCTTTGCCTGTAAGCCGTCGCTGAATGTCTGGCTCACTGTCATTCTTCACCGGGGCGGTGTCAGCGTGGCGCCAGAGGATGAGATCCATGGCGCGCAATATAGCGTTCGTACATGACGGCGTGGTGACAACGTTGTCGGCTCAATCACTGACGAGGCGTGTCACGCGAAGGCAGGGGGCGGGAGGCGGGCTACGAACATAGCGACACACTCACATCGCCATTTGGCGGGTGGCGTAGCGGCTTTTCTGGCCGAAAGGCGCGCCCATGCTTGAGTTTTACACTAATTGTTGAGCAATAAAAATCTGCGCGCGCTGCCTTTATGAACCGCGCCGCCCCGTAAGCTTGTCAGGTGTCCGTTGCCAATTTGATGACGACCGCTGTAGCATTATTGATCGTGATCGCTGCGCCGAATTTGAATTTCCAAACTTTCTCCGGATGTATCCGAATCTATGTACGCTGAAACGAAAGTAATTCTGCATCACAACCTGGGACGAGATCCCGAACGCCTGAAGTTGAAACTGGCGGCGATGCGAGCTGATCCCTTCGCATTTTTTCGCGGCACCTCCCCACTTTTTTATGCGACGTTACCCCATGTTCGTGAGCTCAATTCATCGCCGATGGTCCTCGCCTGTGGTGATCTGCACCTTGAAAACTTCGGTAGCTACAAGGGGGACAATCGCCTCGTTTATTTCGATCTCGTGGATTTCGATGAAAGCTGCGTCGCACCCGTCGCATTCGAACTCGTACGCTTTCTGACAAGCATTCTGGTTGGGGCCAAGCCGCTGAATATCAGCCCAGCGACTGCTTCAAAAATGGTCAACCATTTCGTTGAATGCTATGCCGAAAACGTCATCGCTGCCAAGCCGCGCTGGGTTGAGCGATCACTCGCGACGGGGCCCGTCAGGAAACTGCTGCAAAGCCTCAAAGGCCACCATCGTTGCGATCTGATCGCGCGGCGCACGTATCGCAAGTCGGGGAAAATCCGATTGCTGAATGACGGCAAGAGAACGCTTTCCATCTCCTCGAAGGATCGCGCGCGTGCAGAGTCTATTTTGGCCGCCTATGCCAGCACACAGCGGTCACCTGCTTTCTTTGAGCCGATTGATTTTGCCCGGCGCATTGCGGGTAACGGCAGCCTGGGTCTTGAGCGCTATGTGGCCCTGGTTCGCGGTGATGGCAGAGTCAAGGGGCAGTACCTGATTGACATCAAAATTGCCACCCCCTCAGCGCTCGCGGCAAGTATCCAGTTGCCTCAACCGCACTGGAAAAGCGAAGCGGAGCGCGTCGTTTCGATACAGCGTGTATCTCAGGCTATTTTTCCGGCACTGCTGGGGTCCATCGGAATGGGCAAGCGCTCCTACGTGGTCAAAGAATTGGCACCAACTTCGGATCGGGTCAATCTGGCGTTGCTCGGCGGCAAGTCTGCGCCATTGAACGACGTGGTTCAAACGATGGCTGAAACCACCGCGTGGGGCCACTTGAGAAGCTGTAGCCGCTTTGGCGCAGCCCCTGTTGAGACACTTGCCGATTTTGTCCGCCGGAACGATTGGCACCGCCAGCTAACTCGCTGTGCACATGCGGCACACGAGTTGGCGTCCGGGCAGTGGGAGAAATTCTCTATGGACTACGATACCGACCCGGAAGGGCTAGTCTCGGCTTTGTTTCCGGCTTGGATATCAAATAAGAAAATGATGAAACTCAAATAGTGGCGCGACCGCAGGCGGCTTTGACGCCGGGAAAGCGCGCCAATAGGCGATATACATCAAATGGCTTCCTGTTTCTGCCGTCGGCTGTTTTACGCCGCCATCGCGATCCATGCAAACGAATTGCGCGTTGGCATGTTGCTGGCAATTGCCGAGCGCTTGATGTACCCGGCCACAGGGGAACACTTGCCCTGCTGCTTTACAAGCTCGTCGAACCGGCACATCGAGACATGGGTGGTTACCACCATCGCATCCTGCACCGGTCGCGAAATTCTTCAATACGACCGGAATCACCCTCCCCCCCCAAAAAAACAACAGCACCAAAATAATTTGGTGCCGTATTATTTTTTTGCAATAAACCGAAAATGCCCGTCAGGCTTTTACGGTAATTTTTCCACTCATCCCCTCGTGTCCGTCACCACAAAAGTTATCACATAAAAATTCGTAGTCACCGACTTTGTCGGGTGTCAGCCGGACTTGGGTGATTTTGCCGGGAGGCAGATCGGCGCGGATTTTCATGTCAGGAATATTAAATCCATGGATGAAATCGACTGACGTGAATTCCAGCACGACCGGCTGACCCAGCTTCAAGACGATTTGGTTCGGCGTATAGACGAATTTTTTGGCCTGAATTTTAATTACCCGTTCTTTTGCAACCGTTTTTGCCTGTACCCTGGTGTTGATGGCGCTGCCGATTAGAAGTGCGCCGATGCCGGAGACCGCACTTAAACACATCCACCTCCTGGACGGATCCACGGATCAAGCCTTGGTCACAGGGAATTCAACGAGCTTGTATTGTGCGTCTTTGCGATCCGCTTCTACTTCGCGAAAGCCCAATCCTTTGGTGGGCGCGGCAGCATCCCAGGGCAGCGGCGTGCGTTTTTCCTGCGAGCCGGGCGCGGGCAACGGGAAGATCAGCGACTTGGCGGCGTGGTGGGCGATATGCCCGGTCATATGATGATGCTCCTGGTGAATGTGGCCGTAGAACACGACTAAATTGCTGTAGGGCATCAACAACGCAATCGCCTTGTCGCCGTCCCGCGTGGCCCAATCCCATTTGGGTGCGAGATCGAACAAGGGCCGATGCGTGAAGACCACGATCCGCGCATCTTTTGCCTGTTTGGCCAGATCGCCTTTAAGCCAATCCAGTTGCGCATCGCCAATCTTTGCGCCGGCGTCGGACACGTTATCGACGACGACGAAATGTACGCCCTTGTGGTCGAACGCGTAATGGGTCAAGCCAAAATTTTCTTTGTAAGCCGCGCCGTTGTCGAGCGAAGCATCGTGCTCACCGGGGATGAAGCGAACATTTTTCACTTTTAATCCGGCAGCGATTTCTTTGAACTCGCCCATGCGCTTGCGCCGTTCCTTCGGGTCGTCCGTAGTATGGGTCAGGTCGCCCGTAAAGATGATGAAGTCCGGCTGCACATCGAGTGCATTGACGGTCGCAATCGTCTTCTTCAGGGTGTTGAGTGCGTCCGGATTGGCCGGGCCGCTATAGCCCCAATGAACGTCGGACAACTGCACGAAATAGAAATCATCAACGGCGGAGGCCGCTGTATTGTCACCGGCTGCCGCCTGCGCGTGGCCGAAGAGGCCGGACATGAATACCGCGCCGCCGCCGGCGGCCGTCAACTGCATAAATTTTCTGCGATCAAGCATTATTTTTCCTCTTTACGTTGGTTAAAACAAACGAAATTGCATGACTTTTCGGGTCAGCAATACATGCGTCGATGAAGTGGCCGTGGTTCCCGTTCCTCATTTAGCCTCCTTCTGCAAATACGCGATCAAGTCGGCGCGATCTTTTGCCAAAGGCACCATGAACCCCATTTTTTGCCCTGGGATCAATTTCTCCGGATTTGCCAGCCATTTATCCAGCGTTTTGTTGGCCCAGACGATGCTGGATGCCTTCACGGCGGGTGAATAGACGTAATCAGCGCGACTCCCAGCCTTCTTGCCAAACAGGCCCTTGTGCGCAGGCCCAACGCCGTTGTAGTCGATCGAGTGACAGGCTACACACATGGTTTTGTACAGCGTCTGCCCACTTGCCGCGTCGGCGGCAGCGGTCGCCCCGCCGTTGAAGGCGATCAGCACGGCTGCGCCAACGCCGGCAAAAAAGTAATTGTGTTTCATGAAATATCGTCCCGTTGAAAAAAATAACCCTGAGCGTGTGGCAGGTGCCAAACACCTACAATGCCTAGACGGCTGCACTTCTGGTTTTATTCCAGGTTGCGCAAAAATAGTGTCGGGAATAAATTGGCAGCAACGACCGTCTATTAACTTTGAACAAGTCATTGAGGAGCTGTGCTTGCACGATGGGTCAAAAATGGCGCGATTCGAGAACATGCTGCTACTTCATCTCGATGCGGCCCATAACCTCGCGCGGTGGCTGACGCACAGTGACGCGATCGCGGAAGACGCCGTGCAGGATGCCTGCCTACGCGCCTTTCGTTTTTTTGACGGCATGCAGGGTTCCAGTCCAAAGGCCTGGTTCATGGCGATCGTGCGCAATGCCTGTATGGATTGTCTGCGCGAACAGAAACGCAACGGAAGCCCGGAAGAATTTGATGAAACGCTTCATACAATTGACGCCGCATATACAAGTGCCGCACTGGATTCTCCGGAACGCAACGCCCTGCGCAAAGCCGACGCCCGCGAGGTGCATGCCGCCATCGCTGGCCTGCCGGTCGAATACCGCGAGGTGATCGTGTTGCGCGAACTGGAAGATATGTCATACAAGGAAATCAGCGGCGTGGTGAAAATACCGATCGGTACGGTCATGTCCCGCCTCGCACGCGGACGCGATTTGCTGCGGGACCGGTTGCAATCGGACCAGAACCGGGCGGCATCATGACTTGCGCGCGCAATCGCCAAATGCTCGACGCATGGATCGACCAGGAACTTGATTCGGCCACCTGTGCCGAACTTGCGCAACACGTCGCGGCATGTACGGTTTGCAGCACATTGCTCGCCGAGCGCCAGGCATTGCGCCAACGCATAAAGTCGAACGCACCCTACTTTGCCGCACCCGCATCGCTGCGGCCCGCCGTTATTCGGGCGCTGGAAGCGGCACAGCAAAAGCCCTCACGGCCACAACCGGCCCGCCGCCCGTCGAGGTGGCAGGTGTTGGCGCTCACGGGGTGCTCCGCAGTCGCAAGCGCGCTGCTCACCGTCTGGATGCTGCGCGCCCCAGTGGACAGCACGTTCTCGCCGTGGCCGGAGCAAGTCGTGGCGCACCACGTTGCCAGCTTGGGCGATCCGCGACACATGATTGAGGTCGCGTCCACAGATCGGCACACAATCAAACCCTGGTTTCACGGCAAGCTGGATTTCGCGCCGATGGTGGCGGATCTTTCCGCAGACGGCTACGTGTTACAGGGCGCGCGCCAGGAAAGGCTCGATCCACAACCCACCGCCGCGCTGGTCTACCAGTGGCGGGAGCATCCCATCACTCTGTTCATGACGCGCGCTGCGCTCGCCGAGCCGATCACAATCAAAACCATACGCGGATTCAGCGTCGCGACGTGGGCAGCGGGGGGCGTGCGCTTCGCGGCGGTGGCCGATACCGATGTGCGCGAAATGGAACGTTTTGCCAGGCTGTTGCAGGCGACACGCTGATGCGCACTTCGCGGCCGACAAAATATTGTTGCAAAAATATGACCATTGCAGCGCTATCTCCTTAAAGGTATAAGTGGTTTACACGATTACCTGAAAGGGATTGCAGCATGACCGCTCGGAAAATCGTCGCAAAAAAGACGCCTTCCACCAAACCGGCCACGGTAACGCAGTCTGGCGTCGCCAAATCTACCGCAATAAAAAAGCATACCGCTGCAAAGCCCGGCCCTGCAATACCCAAGATCGTCACAAACAGTAAACCAGCAACGAAGTCGCTGACAAACGTAAAAGACGTACAACCAAAGAAAGTGGAGTTCATTCGCGACAGTTTCACAATGCCGTCTTTTGACTATGACTTAATTGGCGTAATGAAGAACCTCGCGGCAAGCCGCCAGGTATCAACACCAAATTCAAAATCCGCAGATTTTCAATCTGCACTGCGCCGCTAGCGGCGGGGAATTGAACCCGGAGAGATTAAACGGACGGTATATCGACCAATGGCGCAATCAAGGGACTACGCTTGTCGCCAAGGTAGCGCTCCCGCCGGGCTGGCTTCAATTTGTCCAGATCCGCCAACACCAAACCATCCACACAATTGGAAAACTTCGGATCGACATTGAAATCGAGAAACTTTACGCCGCCCGGCTCATACGTTTCCGTATATTGCTTGTAAAGCGCGGGCACTGCTACGCCTAGTTTGCCGAGTTCCTGTTTGAGCGCACGAAAATCCTGTTCGTAATTGTCGCCGCCGAAGACACCTAACCGGGATGCGCTTTCCAGCTCGGAGAGCACGAACCGGTGGCGCGCTACGGCCAATAAATTATCGTCGCCAAAATAGTGGCGGTAAAAATGCACGAGCAGGTTTTTCGCCGCTTTGGGATACGCGTCGCTGATGCTGACCGGACCGAGCAGATAGCGAATTTCCGGATTGCGCTTGACATACGCGCCGATTCCGTACCAGAGATAGTCGAGGCTGCGCATACCCCAGTAACGCGGCTGCACGAAGCTTCTGCCCAGCTCCAGCGTCTGCGGCAAGATGCCTTGTATCTTCTCCGTGAATGAAAACAAACTGCTGCTGTAGAGGCCTTCAATGCCGCGCGAATGCAGAATACTGCCGACCGCCCCGATGCGATACGCGCCCGCAATTTGCAGGTCATTGTCATCCCATAAAACAAGTTGACGATAGTAGGTGTCGTACTGGTCGAGGTCACGACGCATGCCCGTACCCTCGCCGACTCGCCGAAAGGTCGCCTCGCGTAACCTGCCAATCTCGCGCATCACGGGTGAATTGCGACGGAAGTCGAACAGATAGATCTGCTTCCCATCTTTGGTCTCACCGAGCAATTGTGCTTCTTGCAATTCCTTGCGGACACCCACGGTGGACTCCGGGTGGGCGATGGATCGCTCCGTTTTGAGCACCGGTGCGTGATTGTTGTGGACCCCATAAACCTGCCGGCTAATGCGCTTGATCTTTTCCGCTTGCGGCACTTTGAGGTCGGCGATCCGCTGCCAGGGGATCAGTTCTCCGATCCGAATCGGCAGCGTCATCGTCTTTTGTTCGAACATTTCGCGCACCAGCATTAGAGTGGAAAGTGGCCTGAAGATCATCGACAACGTGTAAAACAAAGCCGAATTTTTGCCATCGAGATAGATCGGCAAAACGGCTGCCTTCGCACGTTCGGCAAATCGCAAAAAACCGCCATGCCAGCGACCGTCCTTGATGCCGGTTGGCCCCAAACTTGATACTTCGCCGCTGGGGAATATGATCACTGCTTCTTCATTCTCCAGCGCGGCATCGACTGCATCGAGATTGCGCCTGTTACTGCCGAGGCCGAAATTGACCACGGGGAGCAGTAAGCCCTGCAGCGGTTTGACCTGCATCAGTAAGTCGTTTGCGACGATGCGCACATCCCGCCGGACTTCGCTCACCATCTTGATCAATGCAAGTCCGTCGAGAATTCCCAACGGATGATTGGCGACAATCACCACACGCCCTTCCACCGGAATATTTTCCCTCTCTCGACCAACAACGCTGTAGCTGAAATTGAAGTCTTCGAGCACCTGATCGACGAATTCCAGTCCTTCCAGTTGATCGCATTGTGCAAACAAAACATTCAGTTCGCGTTCGCGCAATAGTTTTTTGAGGAACGCGAGGGTCGGTCGGGTAATGAGATCGGGCTTACGCATGAATGCCGGATATTTTTGTTCCAGCATCTGTTGGACGTTGATCATGCTCATATTGCGGATCTCCGTTTGGCCAGTGGACCGCTGCATGATAGGGATCGACTGTGTCAGATTCGTGGCGACATTAGCGCCCGGTGGGCGTGCGTAACTCTATGTCTGGCGCGGCTCTTAGGGCGAAAATGCCTGAAAACACCCGTCAAATGGCGATCTACGCTTTCGTGCCAGCAAATTCATTCAAATCCCAACGGGCCACCGGCCAAGGTTGTAATACGGCCGTCACAAAACAGTCGTATCCTCCACCGCAGAGATAAAAACTGACCAATTTTCCACCTACGGAGTCAATCATGTTGTTGAAAAAACTCATTACCGGCACGCTTCTTTTTGGCGCGATGGCCGCAACCACGATGGCGCAGGATATTACCGGTGCAGGTGCGACTTTCCCCTACCCGATCTACTCGAAATGGGCCGAAGACTACAAGAAAGTTACCGGGTTCAGCATGAACTATCAGTCCATCGGATCTGGCGGCGGAATCAAGCAGATACAGGCCAAGACAGTCGATTTCGGGGCTTCCGACATGCCTCTCACGAAGGAACAACTCGATAAAGACGGCTTGGTACAGTTCCCGGCGATCGTTGGTGGCGTCGTACTGGTGGTGAATATCGAAGGCGTCAAGCCCGGTGAGATGAAACTGACCGGCCCGGTTGCCGCGGACATTTTCCTAGGCAAAGTAAAAACCTGGAACGATCCGGCAATTGCCGCCCTCAACACAGGCCTTAAATTGCCGGCGGACCCCATCACCGTGGTCCGCCGTTCAGACGGTTCTGGCACAACGTTTCTCTTCACTGACTATCTGGCCAAGGTGAGCCCGGAGTGGAAAACAAAAGTCGGCACCGGCACGGCAGTGGCGTGGCCGGAAGGCGTGGGCGGGAAAGGCAACGAGGGCGTCTCTGCCTACGTTCAGCGCATCAAGGGTTCGATCGGTTACGTCGAATATGCCTATGCAAAGAAAAACAAAATGTCACACACCGCGTTAAAAAATAAGGATGGCAATTTCATCCAACCTGACGACCTTACCTTCCAAGCCGCAACGGCGAATGCCGATTGGGCCAGCGCGCCAGGCATGTTTCTGGTGTTGACCGATCAGCCGGGCAAGGAAAGCTATCCCATCAGCGGTGCTTCGTTCATTCTCATGCACAAGAGCCAGGACAAGCCTGAAAAAGCAGTTGCGGCACTAAAATTTTTCGATTGGGCATTCAAAACCGGTGCCAAATCCGCCGCCGAAATGGACTATGTCGCGATGCCGGACAAGACCGTCAAGCTGATCCACGAAATGTGGAAACGCGATATCAAGTCTGCTTCCGGCGGTACGCCGATCTATCGGTAACTGCATGGGGTAGCCAAGGTAAAACAGTTGCGCGTTTCTGCGTGCGGCTGTTTTCAAGTTTGAAACGACTATCGTAGAATGTCCGGATTGCCAATGAGCGTCACCCAAGCCAGCCCGCTCTCCGAAACGACTTCAAAGGCCCGTTACGTGTCACAAGAACAACAACTAGCCACGCTCGGTCGCAATTTGGCTATACAGCGGGTCCTTGACGCGCTGTTCAGAAAGACCACGCTATTTTTCGCGCTGTTTGTACTTGCGATGCTCGCCGCGATTATCGGCTCACTGATTTATGGCGGCTATCCGGCAATTGAGAAATTTGGCTTCGGGTTCCTCACCAGCCGGACCTGGAATCCGGTTACGCACGAATATGGCGCTCTAAACGCCATTTACGGCACGGTCGTGACCTCGTTCATCGCACTGCTCATCGGCGTGCCCCTGAGTTTCGGCATTGCGGTATTTCTCACCGAACTTTGTCCGGTGTGGCTGAAGCAGCCACTCGGCACAGCGGTCGAATTGCTGGCCGGAATTCCCTCCATCATCTACGGCATCTGGGGCCTGTTCGTCTTCGCGCCAATTTTTGCCGACCACGTCCAACCTTTTCTGACAAAGACCATCGGCACCGTGCCGATCATTGGCGCGTTGTTTCAGGGCGCGCCGACGGGCATAGGGGTGCTTACAGCCGGCATTATCCTGGCAGTGATGGTGATTCCTTTTATTGCGTCAGTAATGCGCGACGTGTTCGAAGTCGTTCCGAGCGTACTGAAAGAATCAGCGTACGGCTTGGGCGCGACGACGTGGGAGGTCGTGCGAAATATCGTGTTGCCTTATACGAAGGCCGGTGTAGTGGGCGGCATTATGCTGGGACTCGGGCGCGCACTGGGGGAAACCATGGCGGTCACCTTTGTCATCGGAAACGCGCCCAAGATCGCCGCTTCACTATACGAGCCAGGCAATTCGATTGCATCGACGCTTGCCAATGAGTTTGCCGAGGCGAGCGACGTACTCCACGTATCCTCACTCATTTCGCTAGGTCTTGTCCTGTTTCTGATTACGCTGATCGTGTTGACGTTTGCCAAACTGATGTTGGCGCAACTTGGCAAACGAGAGGGGGCACGCACATGAATTCGGTTTATCGCAGACGCCTATTCGTTAATCGGCTATCGCTCGTGCTGGCCCTTTGTGCGATGGCAATTGGCATGGCTTTTCTCGCGTGGATCTTGTCAGTGCTGGTATACCGAGGCATTTCAGGCGTCAATTTTGCCGTGTTCACTGAAATGACACCATCACCGAGCAGCACGGGGGGACTCGCAAATGCGATTTTCGGCAGCTTGATGATGGTGGGATTCGCAACTTTTATTGCCACACCTATCGGCGTTCTTGCGGGGATTTATCTGGCTGAATTCGGCAATCGCGGCTGGGTTGGACCGACGACGAGATTCATCAACGACATACTTCTGTCAGCGCCGTCCATCATCATTGGACTATTCATTTACACGATATATGTCGCGCAGGCACGGCACTTTTCTGCCTGGGCGGGCACCCTGGCGCTCTCACTGCTAGCGATCCCTGTTGTTGTACGCACCACTGAAAATATGTTGCGGCTTGTACCCGCCAGCTTGCGCGAAGCCGCCACCGCGCTCGGTGCGCCCCAATGGAAGGTCATCATGTCCGTGGCGTTGCGCGCAGTCAGCGCAGGCGTGCTCACCGGCATCCTGCTGGCTGTTGCGCGCATTAGCGGTGAAACCGCGCCGTTGTTGTTCACGGCGCTCAACAATCAGTTCTGGTCAGCAGACATGAATGCGCCGATGGCGAATCTGCCGGTGGTAATTTTCCAGTTTGCAATGAGCCCGTTCGAAAACTGGCAATCGCTCGCTTGGGCGGGCGCGCTGCTGATCACATTTTTTGTGTTGACCCTCAATATTCTCGCCCGAACCATTTTCAGGCAACGTACTTAGCCTCCATCGCTCGCAAACAATAACGACTATAAAATGAACGCTGTCCTTCAGCCGCACGCCGATACGACACCCAATGTAAAAATCGCCGTGAAGAATCTGCAGTTCTTCTATGGCAGTTTTCAGGGCCTCAAGGATATCAATCTCGACATTCTTGAGCGTCGCATCACGGCGTTCATCGGCCCCTCCGGTTGCGGCAAATCGACATTGCTGCGTACGCTCAATCGCATGTACGACCTATATCCGGGGCAGCGCGCCGAAGGCGAAATCATGATGAATGGCAAAAATGTCCTGGACAAAGGGCAAGACCTCAACTTGCTGCGCGCCAAAGTGGGCATGGTGTTTCAGAAGCCCACGCCATTTCCTATGTCGATTTACGACAATATCGCCTTTGGCGTGAAGCTATATGAATCGCTCACGAAGGCGGAGATGGATGAACGTGTCGAGTGGGCGCTCAAGAAAGCCGCAATCTGGGATGAAGTGAAGGACAAGTTGAAACAAAGTGGTCTGTCGCTTTCCGGAGGACAGCAACAACGCCTGTGCATCGCACGCGCGGTTGCCGTGCGTCCCGAAGTGGTGCTGCTTGACGAGCCGACCTCCGCGCTCGATCCTATTTCAACTGCGAAAATCGAGGAGCTGCTCCACGAATTAAAGGAAGACTACACCATCGCGATCGTGACCCACAACATGCAGCAGGCCGCGCGCGTGTCCGACTTCACGGCGTACATGTATATCGGCGAATTGGTTGAATACGGCGTAACGAACGAACTCTTCATCAAGCCGAAGAAAAAAGAGACCGAAGACTACATAACAGGGCGATTTGGTTGACGCGGCCACGCGTGGCCGGAGCCAATAACGCTGGAACCCAGGTCCGCCGCAACGGAGCATACCGCTGGACAAGGGGTAGAACTAATCCGTGCAAGCGCGGGCAAGCAGAAACTTTCAAGGTTTCTTGTTTTTTTTGCGCCCCGTAAACGCAGCTCAGCAGTGTCACGGATACGCAATGAAGGGCACGTATAAGGGAGGTTGATTTCAACAACTTCCGGAAAGACAATGCTCCTATTCAGAGTCAACCGACGAATTGTCGTCGCCGCTGTTCTTTTGGCTTCCAGTGTCGTTCCATTTGGCGCAGCGCGTGCTGCCGACATCCGCGTCGGCATCGTCCTTGATCAAAACGGCATAAACGCAGATACCGGGCGAGACTACATCGCCGGTGCAAGTACCTGGTTTGATCACATCAATGCCACTGGCGGGGTCAATGGACGACGGATACGGGTAATCGTCAAAGATGATGAGGGCACGCCGTTGAACGCGGTAAAGCTGACGCGTGAACTCATCGATCAGGATAAGGTGGACGCGCGTTTCGGCTACGTGGGCGACGATTCTCTGATTGCAGTAGCCGAAGACGCGCGATTCCGCGCCGCAAAAATGGTTCTGTTTGCACCGCTATCCGGGGCGGAAATTGACATGACGTCTGACTCAATTGTTTTCGTACGACCCACATACAAGGATGAAGTGCGCCATGCGATTCGACACTTCAGCCAGCTTTCGGTATCGCGCTTCACCGTGGTTTACCTCGACAACAACTTTGGCCGGGGCATCAGCACCGAGATCCGCACGCAATTGAATGCTGACGGAAAAAAACCGGTCGCGGAACTTGCAATCCCCCTGTCTCTCGTCGGCTTGGGGAATGTTGCACGAAAAACGTTGGCTCAAAAGCCGCAGGTGATCGTGATTGTCGCCGACACCATCGCCTCCGCGGAGTTTGTCAAGCTGGTGCGCGGACTTGACAACAGTGCGCAAATTGTCGCGCTGTCTACAGTGAATCACCGGACGTTAATGGAACTTGCCAAAGCCGATTTAGCCACTGGAACCATGATTACGCAGGTGGTACCCAATCCATTGGCTCGCGTCACCAAACTACAAAACGACCACCTCACTCTCATGGCGAAATATCGTGACGAGCCGCCATCCCATCTAACGCTGGAAGGGTTTTTGGCCGCGAAAGAATTCGTAAAACTCCTCGAACGCACTGGCCGGGACCTCAATCACACGACGATCGCTGCAGCTGTTACCGGAAGCCCGCGCTACGACATCGACGGAATGACCGTCTCGTTTGGCGGAAAAAATGATAGAGGATCGCGGTTCGTCGATATTGCTTATTTGCGCAAAACCGGGACCATGCTGCAATAGCGATTATTTCGTCGCTGCTTCCTTCACCACCAGGGCGATCCGCTGCGCAAGCGCATTCACCAACTCGCCATTGCGCCCTTCCACCATCACCCGAATTAACGGCTCGGTTCCGGAAGCGCGCAACAGCACCCGGCCCGCTCCATCCAACTCGTTCTCAGCGGCGGCGACAACCGATTTGATGTTGGTATCGGCATCAAAATCAAACTTCCTGTCGAGACGTACGTTCACCAGCACCTGCGGGAAGAGTGTCAGCTCGGCGGTGAATTCGCCGAGCCGCTTGATGCCCGTACGCCGCAGCGCCGCCAATACCTGCAATGCCGAGATAATGCCGTCCCCCGTGCTGTGCTTGTCCAGGCAGAGCAGGTGGCCTGAATTCTCGCCACCGCACTCCCACTTTTTTTCACGCAGCATTTCCAGCACATAGCGGTCACCGACCTTGGCACGTTCGAACGGCACTTTCATCTCGGCAAAACGCTTCTCCAGGGCAAAATTCGTCATCAGGGTGCCAACCACGCCGCCCCGGAGCCAGCCCTTTTCGTGACGGTCCTTGACCATCGCATAAAGCAATTGATCGCCATCGAACAAAGTACCGTCCGCGTCGCACATGATAAGGCGATCAGCGTCCCCATCCAACGCCAAGCCAATGTCCGCCCCCTGTGCCAACACGGCGGCACGCATTGTGGCGGGGTGTGTCGCGCCGCACCTCTCATTGATATTCAGACCATCAGGCTGGTTACCGATTGCGATAACGGTCGCGCCGAGCTCACGGAACACTTGAGGACCGATATCGTACGCAGCGCCGTGCGCACAATCGAGCACCAGCTTCAATCCGCGCAGGGTTAGTTTAGTCGGGAACGTGCTTTTGCAAAATTCGATATAGCGTCCGTGCGCGTCATCAAGGCGGCGTGCTTTGCCGAGCGAGATCGAGGGCAGTGACCTCAGCGGTTTGTCGAGTTCGGCCTCGATCGAAAGCTCCACGGCGTCGTCGAGTTTCGAACCTTCGCCGGAGAAAAACTTGATACCGTTGTCATCGAAGGGGTTGTGCGAGGCCGAAATCATGATGCCGGCAGACAGTCTAAGGCCGCGCGTGAGATAGGCCACTCCTGGCGTCGGCATAGGACCCACCAGCAATACATCGCAACCCGACGCAGCCAATCCGGCTTCCAGCGCACTTTCTAGCATATAGCCTGAAATGCGGGTGTCTTTGCCGATCAGTACTGCCGGGCGCGAATCGCCATTGGCTTCAGCGTGTCCATGCGCAAGCGCGCGTCCCGCTGCAAAGCCCAGCCTCAGAGCGAAATCCGGTGTAATGGGTGCATCGCCGACGCGTCCGCGTATGCCGTCTGTTCCAAAATATTTTCGCTTCATTTGCTTTTTCTGTCGGATTAATGGCGGATATTTCGGCTCGTGCATGGTGGCTAAAGCGCAGCATGCCCGCGCGCAGGTCAACTGGTGGGCACGCTGCGCTTTGCCCACCCTGCGTCAATAGCCATCAATACCTTGATGGCATCAACCGTTTCCCGGACATCATGTACACGCAGAATTGTCGCACCGTTTTGTGCGCACAGGATGGCCGCAGCAATGCTTGCGGGGAGCCGGTCGTCCGCACCCCGACCGGTCACCAACCCCAGGGACGCTTTGCGCGAAAACCCCGCCATCACAGGATAGCCGAGCGCCACGAGCACACGTAGTTCTCGCAGAAGCCTGAAGTTGTGTTCCATCGTCTTGCCAAAACCAAATCCGGGATCGATGACGATGCGCTCGCGGTGGATGCCAGCACGTACGCACGCATCGGCGCGAGCCGCGAGAAAAGCCGCTACTTCTGTGACTACCTCGACATAGTCAGGTGCCGCCTGCATAGTCGAAGGTGTACCTTGCCTGTGCATGACACACACCGCGACGTTCGACGCCGCGCAGGTCTCCAATGCGCCGGGTGCAAGCAATGCGTTTACGTCGTTAATCATCGCCGCACCCGCTTTTATCGCAACCGCCATCACCTGCGCTTTTTGGGTATCAATCGAGATTGGAATGCCATCGCCGACTAATGTCTCCAGCACCGGCATCACACGATCCAGCTCCTCCTGCAGCGTTGCAGCGGCGGCACCCGGTCGCGTGGATTCCCCCCCGATATCGACAATATCTGCACCCTCCTCCACCAGCCGTCGTCCGTGCGCAATCGCGGCATCGCGAGCCAAAAATTTCCCCCCGTCTGAAAACGAATCTGGTGTCACATTGACGATGCCCATCACCCGGGGATGGTCAAGCGCAAGCATAAATTTTCCAGCACGAAGATTCATTCTTGTATCGGGAAATGAAGGGTGGTTACCGGAAAAACAAAGGCCAGGAAACCATCCCTGGCCTTGTCGGAAAATTATTTCACTGTCAAAAATCTAGTTCGTACCTTCTGCCGTTGCAGGCTCCACTTTCGGGGGCTCTGGCACTGCACCATCACCGCCACCACTGGTTGGCTTTGGCATCGGCTTGCTGCTCAACTTCGGCGCGCGCGGTGGACGGCCTTCCATGATGTCCTTGATCTGATCGGCATCAATGGTCTCGAACTCGAGCAATGCCTTGGTCATGGCCTCAATCTTGTCGCGGTTCTCTTCGATGAGTTTCCGCGCCAACGCGTATTGCATGTCGATGATCTTGCGGATCTCTGCATCGACCTTCCGCATAGTCTCCTCTGACATATTGGTCTGTCGCGTGACCGAACGACCGAGAAATACTTCTCCTTCGTTGTCGGCGTAAACCATCGTACCCAGCTCATCCGACATGCCATAACGCGTGACCATGTCGCGTGCCAGTTGTGTAGCGCGTTCAAAGTCGTTCGAGGCCCCGGTCGTCATCTGGTTCATGAACACTTCTTCCGCGATGCGCCCGCCAAACAGCACGGCAATTCGCGACAACAAATATTGCCTGTCATAAGCATAGCGGTCCTGCTCGGGCAACTGGATCGTTACCCCAAGGGCGCGGCCGCGCGGGATGATCGTTACCTTGTGCACCGGATCGCTTTTCGGCAAGATGTAGCCAAGCAACGCGTGGCCGGATTCATGGTAAGCCGTGTTCCTTTTCTCTTCTTCGTCCATGACCATCGAGCGCCGCT
>JANYHZ010000248.1 GCA_025362135.1 Betaproteobacteria bacterium
CAATACACCCTGCTCGCGCAGTGATTGAAGTTTTTGCAGTTGGTCAGCGAGGTCCATGGTGTGTCTCCTTTTTCGGTTGTCAGGTGTATTAGCACCCGGTGAAGAACAGGATAGCGCAGCGCACAAACGGCGTGCGTTTTCAAACGACGGAATGCAGAACGCAGTGTACGAAGCCAAGCATGGCCGGGCGAGTTGGCGGGCTGGACGCGGAACCCATTGTGAAAAGCAGAAATTTCGTTACGCGGCTTGTCCAACGAACAGCGCTGACTTGCACTAAACTACGTTGGTGAATAATCCTGCTCCCACAAAATCCGCGTCAGTTGCAGACTTAGCCGCCACGCGTGCCGAATTCAATCCCCTGATTCGCCCCTACCTTGTGGTGCAGATCGGCTCCGTACTGGCAATAACGCTCGTTGGTATCCCGCTCGCCATCATCTGGTTTCTTGGTGTGGGCCAATGGTGGGCACGGCATTATTTCGACAAGCTCGATTGTCATCTGGACACGAAGAAATTGCGCTATCGAAAAGGCATTCTGGTGACCGTGGAAAAGACGATCCCATTGGAAAACATTCAGGATGTCACTTTTATCGAAGGTCCGATCCTGCGGCACTTTCACCTGAGCACACTCAAGTTCGAAACCGCTGGCAGTGGTGCAGGTCAAGCCAACGACATGCATCTCACCGGCATCATCGATGCGCACAATTTCCGCAACCGGATTCTCGAAGCGCGTGATGCACTGAAGCATCAGCAGGGACATGTGCCTGTTGCGTCGGTGACGCCGTCACATTACGAAAACGCGTTCATGGCAGCACAGCTTGCAGCGTTGCATGGGATTGAACGAAGGCTGGATGAGGCGTTGGTATTGTTGAGAGAACGGAAGTAGTTTGCTTCAAATGAATGTCGCGGAAATTGGCGCGCGGCAGCAACCATCATCAGAAACCTATGGAATGACGATGTGCTGCGTTTCGTGACTTGTCAGTGGGCTGATATGCAGCGGTGCGGGTGGTAAGCTGTTGTTCATCAGGCATATTTGTCTACTTATCCACGGCTTGGTAGGGAGCAGCGCCGGATGGTGGGCGGATGTGTGTCTCCCTGGATCGAGTTGGGCGTCTAAAAAGAGTCGCGCGGTATACTCACATTTTTTACGGAGGCTATATGCGCTACCGCATCGCCGTTCACCAATCGGACGAAGGCTTTTCCGTCTCTGTTCCCGGCCTGCCGGGGTGCTGGTCGCAAGGCGCTACCGACATCGAGGCGGTTGAAAACATTAAGGACGCAATTCGCGAATACCTTGCAGTCGTCGAGGAGCAACTTCGCGGCGAGGAAGTTCGTGAAATTGAAGTGGTAGTCTGAATTTGCCAAAGATTCCTGGCATCAATCACCTTGATGCAGTACGCGCTTTGCAAAAGGTGGGGTTTACAATCGCGCGCCAAGGAAAGCATATTGTCATGTCAAACGGTGCGCGCATCTTGTCGATCCCAAGCATAACCCCGTCAACGCATTTACGCTTGGCGGAATCGTTCGTGACGCTGGACTTACAGTTGAACAATTTCGCGACCTACTTTAGCTGCAAGCCGCCCACCTCGTCGTTCCAGAGCACGGCGCAAAAGCGCGCCGCGTGTGAACTCGGACGTTAAATTTCGATGTGTTCGATTAAACGGTGGGCCGGATTACCGGGCTAGCGCAACGCTTGTGCTTGCTCGCCAGAATGAAGGAATTTGGAGTTCAATTGCCAAATACCAGCGCCGACGCGCCTTGCGAGACATTTTACTCCAGCAAGGCGCGCCAAATGGCGATCTACGTCAATCCATCTATCAAGATCGCAAGGACGCAAATCAGACAGGCAGCGCGGACCTCGCCTGCCATTTGGCACTCTCCATTTCATCCAGCATCGCCGCCAGCGCTTTTCGTGCGGCCGACTGGTGAACCGGCAACACCACCACGTCACCGGCTTTCGCCCAACGAAGTAGATGGCACGCGGCATCAACTTCGTCCGATTCCAGATGAATTTTTTCTGGTGGAAAGTTCGCAGCGAGTAATCCGTCTCTTAACAGTGCAGGTACCTCGCCCAATTGGCGACCTCGCAACATGCTGACGATCTCTTTGATGACGATGAAGTCTGGCGTGGATACTGCCGCGACCCGTGCGAGTTCAGCAATGGCTTCGTTACTTCGATTGCCTGCTTGTCCCAGCAGCAAGCCGATTCTGCCCTCGATACCAGTCTTGAAGATTTGATCCATTCGAATCGTGGCAACACCCGCCATTAACATCATCAACCCGCCGGGATTGTGCGCGTAGTCGATCAGCACTGTGATATCCGCCAGCGCCCAGCGGTCGAGCCGACCCGGATTATCGTGACGAGAACTGCCGAAGCGTTTGAGTTCGGCCGCAATGATCGCCGGCGAAACGCCCAACGCAGTTGCGGCGATTGCGGCAGCGGCAATGTTGGCGACGTTGAATATTGCCGCGCCCTTCAATGTCAGCGGCATGTCGCGGAGATTGCCGAGCGAGGTACGGCTGCCTTGATGTGAAAGGTAAAGCTGCTCATCGACCAGGCCACAAGTTGTACCGCCCGCCTTTCGATGTGCGACCAGAGCAGGATGCACATCATCAAACGCAAACAGCGCGACCGTGCAAACCTGAGCCGATGCGCGCGGGAGCAACACAGGATCGTCGGCATTTAATACCAGCGTTCCACACTTTCCAAGCGCATGCGCAACGACCAGTTTCACATCGGCGAGATCGTCGAGATTGTCGATGCCGTACTCGCCAAAATGATCTGCACTGACGTTGGTGACGACGGCGACATCTGCCTTCTCAACCGCCAGCCCGCGCCGCAAGATGCCGCCGCGCGCTGTCTCCAGCACGGCGGCCTCGACACGCGCATCGCGCAACACCAGCCGTGCGCCCGCCGGGCCGGAGAAATCACCTTCGCCGGTGCGTTCACGTCCGATCACGACACCCTCGGTACTGGCATAGCCGACGTGGTACTGAACCTTTGTATCGCTGGCGGCGAGCAATGCCGCGAGCAGACGCACCGTCGTGGTCTTGCCATTGGAACCCGTAACCAGCGCGACAGGGATATCGCGAACCGCCGGCCAGTCAATATTTTCAATCTCAGGCAGCGCCGCCAGCGGCCACGTTTGACTGCCCGCACCCGCACCAATCGAGGCCCGGTCGTCGTCTGCAAAAAAGGCAACCTGGTGCGCACGTGCTGCTGTGCGTAACGCGACGAGCGCGTGGTTTTTTTCTGCCGCTGCGCGCGCTTTGAAAGTCGCGACGACGAAGGGGAAATCGTTGCCCAGTGGATGCAGTTGATCAAACGGCGCAGCACTGTGGCCATCGAGTCCCGGTGAAAATAGTCCACTCGCCTGCTCCCAGGCCCACTCGTTCACTTCGGTTGCAGTAAAGAGCGTGTCGATCAGCGCACTGCACGCCAGCAACGTACCACTGGCATGCAGCCTCACAATCGGCTTCGCCCCGGCCCAACCCAATGCACAACATAGCGCGCTCACCGCCGCGCGCCAGCGCTCGTGTGCCGCCGCATAGCACGCCGTCGGGCCCAGCGCTTCGAGGACCGCCCCGCTTCCGGCGAAGTACCGGTTGTGTCCCGTGAGGCGACGCGAGTCAGCAAAGCAGGGAATGGGCTCGGGCAATGCGTCTGCAACCGGCAGCGTATTCAGTCTTCGCTTTCTTTAACGAAGCGCAATCCACGTTCATCGCGAATGAAGCCCGCTGCTTCCACGGCTGTATCGCCGACGCGATTGAGTTCGTCCTGCTCGTCCTGCGTCACCTCGCGATTTCCCGCACCACGCTTGCCCGTCACGGGAGTGAACTTCTCACCAACTGGCGATGGCACCGCGTTCGTACTCGCCGACCGAAACTTGGTCACCTGTTTCCACGACCTCGCCAATGCATCGGCAAATATCAGCAGCAAATCCCCCTGTTCGCCCATCTGCAATGCCGCGTCAATCGCTTCCTGCTCATCCGGAATAATGCTGATCGCGCTCTCCGGCACGCCGCGTGCACGCAACACTTTGGCGATCATGCCCGGCACTTCGTCACCGTCACGTCCGCGCAACGAATCATCACGCCGACAGATGTAGTGATCAAAGCGCCCTGCTACCGTCTCTGCAATCGCAACAATATCTTCATCGCGACGGTCGCCCGGACCGGCGACCACGACGATGCGCCGCCCCTGTACATCGAGCCGTTCTGCCAGGTCCGCCATCACGCCTACCGCATGGGCGTTGTGGGCGTAGTCGAAGATCACCTTGAACGGGTGCTCATCGAATACGTTCATGCGACCGGGTGCCTGATAGAACGTGGTATCGAATGTGCGCAGGCCCTGGCGAATGGCATCGAGCTTGATCCCCAGCGAAAACGCCATCGCCGCTGCAAACATCGCGTTCTGCACGTTGTGCATGGCGCGGCCTTCCAGCGTCGCTGGGATGAGATGCGTCCACATGAGCGGGATGTGGCCGCCCTTGTCGTAGATCGTAATCATCTGGCCGTTTACACCGGCTTCGAGCGCGCAGGCACGACCACCGGCGCGGATATGCTCCCGCACCACGGCGTGCTGCGGATTGAGTGTCACGTAACAGATGCTTTTCGCCTCGGTGTCGGCAGACATCTTGATGACGTTCACGTCGTCGGCGTTCAGCACGGCACAATCTTTGGCGACCTCGACGATGATGCGTTTGACTTCAGCCAACTGTTCCAGCGTATCGATGCCCTTCATGCCTAGATGATCGGCTTGCACATTGAGCACAGCTCCCACGTTTACAAACGGCACGCCCATTCCCGCGCGCAACAAGCCACCACGTGCGATTTCGAGAATCGCAATGTCGATCTGCGTATCCGCCAGCACCATGCGCGTGGCGACGGGACCGGTCATGTCACCCTCTACCGTCCGTTGACCGTCGATGTACACACCGTCGGTTGTCGTCAGGCCCGGCGTGAAACCGGCCATCTTGGTGATGTGCGCCAACATGCGCGAGGTGGTCGTCTTGCCGTTTGTGCCGGTGATTGCCGCGATCGGCACGCGCGAAGGCGTGCCAGTTGGAAACAGCATATCGATCACCGGGCCCGCCACGTCACGAGGCGTGCCTTCAGAGGGTGCAACGTGCATCCGAAAGCCCGGTGCGGCGTTCACTTCGCATATGCCACCACCGATCTGCTTGTAGCTCTCGGTGATGTCGGGAATCAGAAAATCGACGCCACCCACATCGAGACCGATGGCGGTAATCGCCCGCACGGCCATGTCGCGATTGTCGGGATGAATCACATCGGTCACGTCGGTCGCGGTGCCGCCAGTGGACAGGTTGGCCGTGGAGCGCAGCAGCACAACGTCGCCGCTTGCGGGAATGGATTCAGGCGTCATTTCCAGGCGGGCCAGCATCATGTCGGCCTGTTCGTCAAGGACGATGCGCGTCATGACTTTTTCATGGCCAACACCGCGGCGCGGGTCGTTGTTTACAAGGTCGACCAGTTGACGGATAGTTGCGACGCCATCGCCGACCACATGCCCTGGCGTGCGGCGGGTTGCGGCGATCAATTCACCGTTGACCACCAGCAACCGGTGGTCGTCGCCGGTCAGATAGGTTTCAACGATGACCGACGTCGAATGTTCTTGCGCGGCTTCGAATCCCTTGCGTACTTCATCTTCCGTCGTGAGATGAATGGAAATGCCGCGACCGTGATTGCCATTGTAGGGTTTGGTCACGACGGGGTACCCGAGGCGCTTGGCCGCAGACACCGCGCGGTCAGCGGAGCGAACCAACGCCTGATGCGGCACCGGCAGCCCGCGCGCGGCGAGAATTTTGTTGGTTTCTTCCTTGTCGCCCGCCAGTTCCACCGCGATGTAGCTGGTGCGGCCAGTGACAGTCGCCTGAATGCGCTGCTGCCATTTGCCGTAACCCAGCTGAATCAGCGATTGATCGTTCATGCGCAGCCACGGGATGCCGCGTTCCTCAGCCGCACGCACCAGCGATGCCGTCGAAGGGCCGAGCGCGCGGCGCTGCGAATAGCGGATGTACTCGTCGCGCGCCTTCGGCCATTCCCAGCCTTCAGGCACGGTATTGTTTGGCTTCAGATTCACCGGCAATAGTGAACACAACAGCTTCAGGGCGAGTTCACCGGCTTCAATGCCTTCATCTTTTTGGGCATATTCGTAGATCACGCTATAGACACCAGGCCGATCTGTACTGCGGGTTTTGCCGAACGTCACGTCCTCACCGGCAACATTTTGCAGTTCGATTGCCACGTGCTCAAACACATGGCCCAGCCACGTGCCCTCGCCTTCCAGCATGCGCCGGATCAATCCTCCCGGCTCACGATAGGAGCAACCATGCTCCTGCAGGCTGGGGAGTGCGGCAACCAGTTGCATCACATAGGCGGTGCCGAGCTTGCCCGTGGGCCACGCTTCCAGTGGGCCCAAATCGAGAGCAAGCCGGATCACCGGAAAATGCGCGTACAGCGAAGGGCCGACATACACCGAACGATCAAGAATGCGCATGATCTCTTCCCTATTTCTTTGTGCGCGTCAATGAACCAGCCGACGCCTTGCGGGTGTGCAAATTAAATTTTGCCCCGGCAATCAGGACGTGAATCGCAATCCCCAGCATGCACACCGGCTGGCCCTCCGCTGCGGTATCCATGGACGAAAACTCGATGCCCGAAGCATCGACAACCGTAATGCTGCCGCTGCCGGCCGCCTCAAGCGTATTGTCCGGGCCGATAAATGCGGCAGTGTCTTCATCGAGCCCCAGGCCGATGGCAAACGGATTGAACGCCAGCGCTGCAAGCAGGCGGCCTAGCCGGTCGCGTTGG